>CAYSIU010000089.1:0-8508 GCA_964431095.1 uncultured Chitinophaga sp.
AGAAAAAAATTTGCCGTATTTAATCTGGGCAAATCCTGTCACATTTGTCTGCATCTCATAGATAATGTCAACCGATTCATTCTGGTTGACCTGGGTTTTGCTGCAGCCCAACCCGGAGAAAACGGGTATGATCAAAAGCAATCTTTTCACGATCCGGTTTTTTTAAAAGGGCTAAGAAAAATACAATCCTCCATTAATATCAATATTGGCCCCTGTGATAAAGCTGGATTCCTCACAGGCTAAAAAAACAACCAAATCAGCTACCTCACCCGCCTCTCCCTGTCTTCTTAGAGGAGTAACATTGGCCACATTTGCACGGATCTCGGGTTTTGTAAACCTATCATGAAAGCTTGTGGCGATCATACCAGGACAAACTGCATTCACCCGGATACCTTTTGGTCCCAGTTCCTTTGCCAGTCCTTTGGTAAAAGTTGATATAGCTCCTTTACTCGACGCATACGCAATGGCCCCAAAGCCGCCACCGTCACGGGCTGCCTGTGATGAAAAATTAATAATGGAAGAACCGGGAGGCATCAGCGGCACAACTATTTTGGATAAAAGAAAAACCGATTTCAGGTTCAGTCCAATCACCTCGTCCCAAAAATTTTCGTCCATATCCTCCAGGGTTTTTCGGTCGATGAGGCCGCCTGCTACATTTACCAACACGTGTATTTCTTTGCCGAAGTTTTTTTGAACAGTTTCCATCAACTGATTTACTTCTTTACTCTTCGTTACATCTGCCTTTACCGCAATGGCCTGCCCGTCTTTCTCTTTAATTTGTTTTACCAGTTCCCGGGCCATTTCTTCCGATCCGAAATAATTCACCACCACACTGGCGCCTTCCGCCGCTAATTTCAACGATACTTCCCTGCCAATATCTCTCGCTCCCCCGGTTACGATTGCCACCTTATTTTTTAGTCTCATAAACGAGTTGATTTTTAGAGGTAATAAACCGGATGCAGGCCCATGCCAGCGGTACCATTGCCGCACCCATCACAAAAAAAGAGACATAGCTCGTTTTCGTGATCCGGGGAACGGCCCAGGTGCTGATCAGGGTCCCCATCACGGCAGCCGTTCCTCCCATTCCGGAAACAGTACCTACATTCTTTCCGTTAAAATAATCAGTGGCCAGTGTCTGCAAGTTATTAATAAGAAACTGGAAGCCAAATAAGGTAGCGCTGATCAATGCAAGGGCCAGTGGAATGTTTTCTTTCAGGTGCGGCAGGTCAAACGCTGTTACAGCCAGCGAAATCAGCATCAATGCAACACCGATCGTAATCGCATTCTTCCTCGCCTTATCCGGGGCTATCTTTTTCCTGATCTGCCATGAGGAAAATAATCCGCCGGACAACCCGCCGATCGCAGCGAATAAATAGGGTACCCAGGCAAATGCAGCCACCTGTTTAATATCAAAAGAAAATTGCTCCTTTAAGAAAGTGGGTAACCAGGTAACAAACATCCACCAGACCGGGTCAATAAAAAACCGCGAGCTGATGATCCCCCAGGTGTTCCTGAACCGCAGCAGTTGTTTCCACGAATAGACTTCCGCCTGGGCATTATCTTTTTCACCCCGTCCGGAATTTAAAATGTATTCCCTTTCTTTTTCCGTGATCCAGGGATGGCGTGCCGGTGCTGACCGGTTAATGATCAACCAGGGGATGATCCACAAAATCCCCAGGACGGCGATCCCGGCAAAGGTTGCCCGCCAGCCATAATCCTGGTATAATATCGCAATGAAGGGGGCCGCTATCACCGAGCCCAGGGATGCACCTGCACCGAAAATGCCCTGCGCAATGGCTCTTTCTTTTGCCGGGAACCATTCCGCGTTCGACTTGGTAGCTCCGGGCCAGTTGCCTGCTTCAAAAAAACCCAGCAAAAAACGAAAAATGCCGAATGATAAAATAACTTTTGCCAATGCATGCAAAGCAATGGATATGCTCCAGCCCGAAATGGATACAATAAATCCCAACCGGGTCCCGATGGAGTCCATTAATTTTCCCGTTACCGTTTGCCCCAGGGCATAGGCCACCATAAAAAAAGTAGTGATCAGCGCCAGGGCATCCTTATTATCGGCATCAGTGATCCTGAAATCCTTATAAATGTACGGCCACATGATATTGATAGCGCTGCGATCAATATAGTTGATGATCGTAGCTATGCCAATCAGGCCGATAATGTACCATCGCAGTCCTTTCAGTTTTCTCATCGATCTGTAGCCTTTATTTCTTTTAAAAACCCAGCGATCGGATTTTGCACTTTTTTATTTTAAGAAATCCTCCCGGTGCGGGCTGAAAACGTCGATCAATATTCCCTCCTCCAGGCAAATGCAGCCATGCACCCGGTGCGGAGGTACATAATAACCATCGCCCTGCCGGAGTATCTTCTTTTCATCGCCAATCGTCAATTCAAATACACCACTTTCCACATAAGATACCTGGGAGTGAGGATGCTCATGCAGGGCTCCCGCTGCATTTTTTTCAAACTTCACTTTTACAAGCATAATCGTATCGTCATATCCCAGTAACTGGCGTTTTATGCCCGGCGCAGCTTCTTCCCAGGAAATTTCCCGGTTGAAGTGGAATGTCCCGCTTTGCAATTTGGCGCTCATTTTATTGAAATAAAGGATTGTTTGTTTTTATATTCAATTGTCACCTTGTATATCCTTTTTCCTATCGAAAATTGAAAACTTGTTATTTCATTGTTATCGGTTACTAACTTAAGTCCCTGTACTTTCCCTTCAAAATCTCTCGTCGTTTCATTGGTTGGGTCGGTATTGCCATGTGATTCAATCAAAGAAACAAAAACAGGGTCCTGAGCCTTTGTCTTTGAAATAATAAATCCTTTTTCGTTCCTCAAATTAAAATCAGGGTCATTGGCACCAATGGTTACAAAATCCACCTGGGTTAGTGAATCCGCCAGGAAGGTGGTTGTATAAAACCTGTTGTTTTGCAATAGAGTCACGGATGCATTCCCTCCTGTGGAACTTCCTGCCGCATTTAACCAGATATGCTGGTAACCATATTCCTTCCCCAGCGGTTCCATTTTTTTTGTATTGGGCTGGATGGAAAACGGAGCAGCGGTAATTTGTCCCTGGTACCAGTACGGAAGATCGTAACGGTGCTCTTTATCCGACCTGATCTTAAAAACGTCAATGATCAGCGGTTTTTCCAGTTCTGCAATAGCCGCCATTGCCACCGTTCTTGTCATTTCGATTCCAGGATAGGCGTTCGATTCTTTTGCAGCCACGACCTGGAGCGCTTTTGTTGTGTCAAAGAATATCAATTCAGGATGCGATGCCTGTGCCCGGTCCAGCTCTGCTTTATAATGGCTGGTTTGATCAACAACAACCGTATTATGTGCAATCGTTTGTTTGGCCCAGGTCTTATTTTCAGGAAGGTAATCACCGCCGTTTTTGGTTTCAATATTCAGGAACCTTGCTGATCCATAATCACAAAATATCTCACCCCCGTTATCATAATATAAAAGATTCAACCGGTCAAAATGCCCATGACCCATTCCCTGTGCGGCGGCTTTTAGTAAAACACATTGCTGGTCTTTATTTTCACCTGCTCTTAAAATCCCCAGTCCTCCTTCGTCTCCATGATGTCCATCACCGATCCACAGAGATTTATATCTAAATGGCTTTGACGCTCCAGCGGCAATACTCTTTGCCACCAGTAACCCGGCATCCGATACGATCACCCGGTCCTGGCTTTCCGCAATGTCCAGGAGTTGAGCATCGGGTTGTATACCAGCATACGCAATGTCAACTCCATAGACCAGTTCTTCGGATGCAAAGGTCTTATCCTTCAGGGCATCATTGATCGGGAAAAAAGCGCCGTTCGTGTAAGTAAGCTGCAAAGCAGTGTGGATGGCCTTCTTCAATACACCCCCATCGTAATCAAAAATCTTTAATTGCGGATCGTATTGATCAATGGTTTTTGCAAACAACAGGAATGGCAACAGGGCATAGCGCTGGTAATAGGGTCCCTCCGTGTAATAACCGTCCGGGGAAAACAACTGGTCGATCTGTGCAAGGAATCCTGTTTTGCCATCTTTATTTGAACCTTTCAAAGCCTTTTCTACCCATTCTTTCTTATGCAATACATAACCGGTCATGCCTACAGCCGCTACATTCCATGTGCCATGATTGTGAATCCGGTCAAAAGTGGGCCGGTTGTCCTCCATCAAAAACTTTATGACAGGAATAAATAAATGCTGTTCAATACTATCCCTGTCTTGCTTCGATAAATAATCATAAACAAGATCATATCCCTGGATCACGTATACCTGCCAGACACAGTCATTCAGGTTTTGCCAGAAGATCTTCCCGGCAGGGTTGCTGGATTTTTGTTTGGGATGAAGCGGCCATCTTTCATATTGTAAAGCATAACGAAGCAGGATATTTCTTACCCGTTCGGCGTATTTTTTTTCTTTTGTAACCTGATAAGCCGTGCCGCAGGCAAGGACATATTGATAGTTTCGCTTGTGCTGTTCATGGGTAACTCCTCCTCCCCCATCTTTTGGCACCGGCACATTGACCGGATCCCTCACGGCTTCATCCGCCATCGCTTTTACCTGTGCAAACGATTTTTTCAAAATCGGATACTGGTCAATCCCCTTCAGCAGGGCGGGAATATTTTTTGAGGTCAGCAGGATGGAAGGATGGTCCTGGGCATTGATGCCGGCAGGCAACATAAAAGCCAGGGGGACAAAAAAGACGGAAATTATCTTCAATGATTGAAATTACTTTTTTACAGAAACCCGCCAGATAGTATTTGCCGCGTCATCGGCCACGAGCAAAGAACCATCCCGCATTACCAAAACACCTACCGGACGGCCATATACTTCACTTTTGCTTTCATCGGCAATAAAGCCGGTTAGAAAATCTTCAGGTGGACCGTTGGGTTTTCCATCCTTAAATGGAACAAAAGCGACTTTATAGCCGTTGAACTGGGAACGGTTCCAGGAGCCATGCTCACCCACAAAAGCGCCGCCCTGGTATTTTTTTGGAAAAAGATTTTGCGTATAAAATGCAAGACCGAGGCAGGAAGAGTGTGCTCCCATGGATACATCAGGAACCAGGGTCTTTGCCAATAAGCCCTCCGGGATTTTTCCTTTCCATCGGGGATCTTCATGCGGACCAAAATATGAATAGGGCCATCCATAAAAGCCCCCCTCTTTTACTTCCGTCAAAAAATCAGGAACCAGGTCATCACCCAGGTTATCCCGTTCATTGACCACGCACCATAATTTCCGGGTTGAAGGTTCAAAAGCCGTACCGATGGGGTTGCGTAAACCGTATGCATATATTCTTTCGCCAGAACCATCGGGATTTATTTCGAGGATACAGGCTCTCCTGTTCTCAGATTCTATTCCATGTTCGCCATCATTGGAACCAGATCCGGTGGAAACATAAAACTTAGTGCTGTCTGCATTGGCAATAATATTCCGGGTCCAGTGATTGTTGTAACCACCTGGTGTAAGGTCCACGATCTTTTCTCCCTTTTCCGTGATCTCGGTTTGACCCGGGGTATAAGGATACCGGTAGATGCCATCTGTATTGCCTACATAGAGCCAGTCTTTGTAAACCAGCATCCCCAGCGGCTGGTTCAGATCTTTCATAAAAACTTTCCGTAAATCGGGTTGACCGTCTCCATTCTCGTCCCTGAACAGGATAATATCATTGGCAGATTTCTTTTTGTTGGTTTGGGATTCAGCAACAAGGATGTCACCATTGGGAGTAATACAGAACCACCGGGGACTGTTTAACCCTGCTGCAAACTTTGTTACGACAAACCCGGTTGGTGCGACCGGAGTTTTTCCCTCGGGCCAGCCAATGACCTTACTGTTCTTTCTTGTATCAGGAGTCGCATAAGGTGGGGGAAGCTCCACTTTCTGCGATAGATTGCCCGTCGTTGTTTTTTGAGGGGGCGTACAGCCCGCCCACATCAATAAAAGACAGGCAAATGAAAATAAAAAGCGAAGATTCATAATCTTTCAATTTCAGGTCACACGATCAAAGATTGAAAACAGGGTTTTCTAGTCTCCATTACTATTCATCTGTTCCTTAGTCAACTCATTTCTTTGCTTTCATCATCTCTGCAGCTGCCAGCAGCAGGGCACCCAATCCATGCGTATCATTCAATTCTTTTGGCCGGTTGTAATAAAAAGCAATATTGTCTCCGATATTGGTTCCAATGCAAACATCCTGTAACTGCCCGTCGGCAGTGATCTTTGTAAGGAGCCCCTTCCATCCATCTTCCGCAATGCTGAGATAAGATTTATTGATCCAACCCTCATTCACAGCTCTCGCTACCGTATAAGTAAACATTGCAGTTACCGAAGATTCCAGGTAGGAATCCGGCTTATCGAGCACCTGGTGCCATAGGCCGGAGATGTCCTGGTAGCGGGAAAAGCCCAGGATCTGTCTCAGTAAAAGTTTAATGATTTCGGGGCGACGTGGATGGCTGGGGGGAAGAAAATTAAGCAACTGCACCGTAGCCATAGCTACCCAACCATTACAGCGTCCCCAATGAGCCACGCCGTTCATTTGCACATCACTGTACCAGCAATGAAAATATAAACCCGTTAACGAATCATAGAGGTAATGATTGAAATTCTCTACCTGCCGGATAGCATCATTGAAATATTTATCATCGCCGGTAAGTTTCCCCATCCGGGCAAGGAAAGGGACCGACATATAAAGATCATCGGCCCAAAGGGTGGCATTACGGGGCTGCGGACGGGCCAGCGTTCCATCGGGCAATCGCAATTGTTGGGTGAGGATATAATTGGCAGCACGATCGAGGTAGGCGCGAAAATCAGGTCGATTGGAAATAGTATTTACATCGGTTAGTCCTGCAACCATCGAACCGCAGGCATCGAGGTTTCCCATGCTGAAAAAAGCCCCCCATTCCACACCTCTTGCCTTTGTATCGTACATCTTTTTAAAATAGTCAAGATTGCTGAATATGAAATCAAAATTCCGCTGCGCATAATCGGAATATTTCTTATCATTTAAAGCCTTGCTGAGTTCCACCATACTCACCATCAGTACACCGTTTACGTAAGCCCATTTATTATACCGGCTTGCAGCTTTTATATAGTTGGAAGTATCTTTCCCCTTCGTGCTTTCAAACATCTCTTTTGTTGCCGTATTCACAAACCGAAAGCTTGTGCTGTCGATGATATGATCCGCGATCCGCCTTGCAATTTCTTCGGCACTGGGTTTTGTCTGTGCAAAAAGCGCAGAGGAGAGAAACAATATTGGAATGAAGATGCATTTCATCTTTCTATTAATTAAATTATCGACCCAATTCCTTGTCCCTAATTCCTTTTCATGTCTTTCTTCCTTTCTTCCAACTGGGCCATATACAAAGAAGTTGGTTGTAACCCCTCTTTATTTTGTCCTTCCCATTCTCCATCCGGTCTGTCGGGAAAGCGTCCTTTTGCTTTGCCTCCATTTAACCCGATGCAGTAATTTTTCCCGTTCACCCAGGGACTTTGCACGGTAGCGGTTTTCACCGTACAGTTCCAGAGGATCTGCGTTACTCCCACCCATCCATGCCCGCTTCCATAATTACCCCGGTCCTGTATATTGATTTCCCCATCGGTTTTAATATTATCGTAAAGTGTTCCACTCGACCAACGGTGATGGGGGCCAATGTCGGCGTGAGTCCGGCTCGCTTCGCAATAATAAAAAACATTTGGGCCGCAGGTCCTGGCCTGGGTCACAAAATCGTGCCTGCCATCGGTGGCCCGGCAATTCATGAAAAGGTTTTGTTGTCCTTCATTACAGAAGGAGTAGCGTCTTCCGCCCGTGATGACCGATTTATGTTCAAAACAACCGCAGTCAAGCACAGAAATATTTTTTGCCCAGGCGCCAAGATGAACACAGGCATAGGCAAAATATTTTGCAGATACATGCCGGACCCAGCCATTTTCGATCTTGTCATAATGAACCGCATCCCAGGAATGGTTTTCTGATGTATCGGTTTCAAAGGCCGATTCACAATACAGGTTTTCAACTCCTACTTTAGTGATCCTTCCGTCAAAACTGTATTTAAAAATCTCACCCCCTCCATAACGCGTTTCCATTGCCAGCACGATGGGGTTATCAATAAAGACCCTGTTGCCCTCTATCCTCGTAATCCTCCTTTCAAACCGCAGGTTGTATTCCTCCGGTTTCCATTGATTGGTGCCGTTTCTTTCATCAATCTGGTCCATTTTAAGATCATGCACCCATTCCTGGGTGCCCGGCCGGTAGACGATGATTGTATTCCCTGTCCCGAACCCTTTTGTGGAATTCACCTCAAACGATGTTGCCCCCACAGGGATATAATCACCGGTGATCTTTGTTCGGGTGCCCGACTCTTCCTTTATCGTACCTGATCCTTGCACCTCGATCAATGGCCGGTTGACCGTACCTTCAGCGATCAACCGGGTTTCATCCCCCTCTCCCCGCAGAACGATCCCGCTGGCCTGAATTTTTATTTTATCATGAAA
>CAYSIU010000090.1:0-8505 GCA_964431095.1 uncultured Chitinophaga sp.
TAGGTAGGTGCAGAGGGCATCATGTAAAACCCTTCATCGGGGAGATTGGCCGAAAGTGAATTCATGATTTCCCCTTGTTTTGGTGTATATCTCATCATGTACTTGTGAACACCAAGGAAGGTCCAGGAAAGAGATTGCCAGCCAAATACAAGGAAGGCTCCTACCAGAGAGCCAATAACCCATTTTTTCATATTAGTTGGTTTTGGTTGATTAAGATAAGGTAAAGGAATTGTTCATCATGAGCAAGATTTTCTTTTGACCGATCTTTTATCCTACATTCGCAATCCTCCAAAATTCTACGGATATGTTTGAGGAATATCAATTTACCGCTGCCGTACGGTTTATTCGTTATGTACAGATCGATACACAGAGTGACCCCCAGTCCTCTTCTTACCCGACAACAGAAAAACAAAAAAAACTCAGCGCATTGCTGCTGGATGAACTGAAACAGATGGGTGTTTCAGATGCGCAAATGGATGAATGGGGCTATGTCTATGCCACGATACCTTCCAACACCGATAAAAAAGTTCCGGTAATATGTTTTTGTGCGCATGTGGACACGGCGCCGGATTGCAGCGGTACGGGCGTGAAACCCATTGTTCATAAAAATTACCAGGGACAGGATATTGTGTTACCCGACGATACCCACCAGGTACTGAAAATGGCGAACTATCCCTATCTCAGCACCCAGGTAGGGAATGACCTGATCACTGCCTCCGGGACCACGTTGCTCGGGTCTGATGATAAGGCGGGGGTAGCCGAAATAATGGACCTCGCCAATTTTTTAATGAGCCATCCCCAAATAAAACATGGAAAAATAAAGATCCTGTTCACCCCGGATGAAGAAGTAGGGAAAGGCACTGCAAAAGTGAACCTGGAAAAACTGGGAGCCGATTTCGGCTACACCCTTGATGGAGGTGACGCCGGTTCATTAGAAGATGAAACCTTTAGCGCCGATGGGGTGCAAGTGACCATACATGGCGTGATCGCTCATCCCGGTTACGCGAAAGATAAAATGGTAAATGCATTGAAGATCGCAGGCGAGATCCTTGCCGCCCTGCCCAAGGACCGGCTTTCGCCTGAATCGACCGACGGTAAAAGAGGATTTATCCATCCGGTAAGGGTGGAAGGTATCGCGGAAAAATGCACGATTGATTTCATCATCCGGGATTTTGAAACGGAAGGTTTAGCGAAGAAAGAAGATTATCTGCGCACGCAGATCGAAGAGCGGATGCGAACCTATCCCAAGGCAAGTTTTGAATTCCACGTTACGGAACAATACCGCAACATGAAAGAGATACTTGACATGAACCACCACGTGGTGGAATATGCCAAAGAAGCGATCACCCGTGCGGGATTGACCCTGAAGATGGAAAGTATACGTGGCGGTACGGATGGAAGCCGTCTCTCTTTTATGGGTCTGCCCTGCCCCAATTTGTTTGCGGGGGAACAAGGGATTCATTCAAAACTGGAACACATTAGTGTGCAGGATATGAATAAAGCCGTGGAAACGATGGTGCACCTGCTGATGATCTGTGAAGAAAGGGCGGGTAGTTAGCGGAGGTTTTTAGTATCGGGTAACCAGCCTGGAGTCAAAAGAAGAAATCATTGTTAATATAGCCCAACTCCCCATCAGCCATTACTCTGAGAATCGTACATTGCAAAATAAATAGTTAAACTATGAACCTTACCAACTTGCTTGCTCAATATTGGTGGATCATCGTACTGGTGATCATATTCTTCAGCTCTCTTTTTACCATTAACCAGGGATATATCGGGGTCGTCACCATGTTCGGGAAATACCGTCGAATTGCCACACCCGGTCTCAACATGAAGCTTCCTCTCCTGGAAGCAATATATCGTAAAGTGTCCATCCAGAACCGTTCCGTGGAACTGGAATTCCAGGCGGTTACTGCCGATCAGGCCAATGTTTACTTTAAAAGCATGCTCCTGTATTCAGTGCAGAATTCGGATGAAGAGACCATCAAAAAAGTGGCGTTCAAGTTTATAGCTGATAAGGACCTGATGCAGGCCCTGATCCGGACGATCGAAGGAAATATCCGGTCTTTTGTTGCCACTAAAAAGCAGGCCGAAATACTGGGTTTGCGGAAAGAAATCGTGGAGTATGTCAAAGCCGAGATCGATCATACCCTGGAAGGGTGGGGCTACCATTTGCAGGACCTGCAGATCAATGATATCACTTTTGATAAAATGATTCTTGACTCGATGAGCAAAGTGGTGGCATCCAATAACCTGAAAGCAGCGGCGGAAAATGAGGGCCAGGCCTTACTGATCACCAAAACCAAGGCTGCCGAAGCAGAAGGAAATGCGATCAAAATCTCTGCAGAAGCGGAGAAAGAAGCAGCCCGCCTGCGGGGCCAGGGGGTAGCTCTTTTCCGGCAGGAAGTGGCCAGGGGTATGACCGAAGCGGCCGAACAAATGAAGCAGGCTAACCTGGACACCAATGTTATTCTCTTCAGTATGTGGACAGAAGCCATTAAGAATTTCGCCGAGTTTGGCAAAGGCAATGTTATTTTTCTCGATGGCAGTGCCGAAGGAATGGAGGCAACGATGAAGCAAATACAGGCGCTCATGGTAAAGCAGGCCGGTACAAAAGGTTAGGAATGTCATAAACCGAATCAGCGGAAGAAGCAGAGAGGGTTGTTTCCCATCTTTTAAACCTCATTTATTGTTATAATCCCGGGATCTTTTTAGTTAAAGAACTCTAAAACTTCCACTTACCATACAACGTGGCATTATTTTTCTCGTTCAATGCAAAGCAAATAAGAATGAGGAAAATTCTTTTTGCATAACCGGACTGTTATTCACTTTCTCCGCAGACAAAGCAATGTGAAAAAGGTTATCCAGAACTGTTGATAACGGCAAAAAAACAAATTAAGCATCAACCCCTATTTTTACGCCTAAAGAAGAAAAACTATGTTCGACCTTTTACAAATCTCTGACAGTGTACAGCAAGTTACCCGGTATGCGATGGGTGACACCAACCACGACGGGCATTTGAGTTTTTTTGAGTTATTGAAGATGGGAGGTTGGATCATGGTCCCCCTGGGGATCATGCTCCTGCTCGGGGTTTACGTGTTTGCGGAAAGAACACTGGCTATCCGGAATGCCGCAAAGATCGACGACAATTTCATGAATATCATCCGTGATAATATCGTCAGTGGAAATATCACAGCCGCCCGCAATTTTGCCAAGAACACCAGTAACCCGGTGGCCCGCATCATCGATAAAGGTATCCAGCGCATTGGCAAACCGCTGGACAGTATTGAAAAGAGCATGGAC
This sequence comes from uncultured Chitinophaga sp., assembly GCA_964431095.1. Taxonomy (GTDB): domain Bacteria; phylum Bacteroidota; class Bacteroidia; order Chitinophagales; family Chitinophagaceae; genus JJ008. Next base: position 3,304 of record CAYSIU010000090.1, read on the forward strand.
AATGTGGGACAACTGGAGATGTATAAACTGGAAAAGAACATGGGCGTACTCTCCGTGGTTTCAAAAGCAGCCCCGATTTTTGGTTTCGTGGGGACCCTGGTCGGACTGATGCAGCTTTTCTCCCGGATCAACAGTTCCAATGAATTTGAAGTGAGTACGATCGCGGGAGGTATTTATACCAAACTGATCACTTCCATCACAGGTCTCGTGATCGGTCTGAGTGCCTACCTTGCCTATAGTTACCTGAATACACAGATCGATAAGACCTCTAATAAAATGGAAGCCGCCTCTTCCGATTTCCTCGATATTTTACAGGAGCCTACCCGATAAACCGACCCCGGCATGAAATTCAGAAAAAAACATAAAGGAGAAGCTTCCGAGGTCTTCACCGACTCACTGAATGATATCCTCTTTATCCTGCTGATGTTCTTTTTGATCGTAGCGACGCTGGCGAACCCCAACGTGGTAAAAGTGGGATTGCCCAGGGGATCAAAAGATACCAAGGCCAAGCAGAATATCATGGTGTCCATTGATAAGAACCAGCAATATTATATCGGTACGAAAAAAATTCAATCCTCTATTTTTGATTCATTGCTTCGCAATGAGATCCGGAAGTATAAAGCTTTTGTAGATACGCCCACCGTGGTGATCAATGCCGATACCAGCGCTTATTATGGCGAAGTATTCCGGATCATGAAGGTGGCGAAAAGAGATACCGCCAAAGTAGTGGCAAGGATCGAACAATAAGACGGGAGCCCGGGTCAGTGTAAGCCGAACGGCCAATTTCTAATTCACGCTTCCTTTATCGTAAACATGCTTTAATCATCCGGTCTCTTCCCTGCATGTCCTTCCTGAGTTCTGTGGCATAACCACCTGATCGCAGCAATGCAAGGGTTGCTTCACCGAGGGTCTCATGAATTTCAACATAAATAGCACCGCCCACATTCAAATGAGTTTTTCCAAATTCAGCAATGGCTTTGTAAAATACAAGCGGGTCGTTGTCAGGAACAAATAAAGCCGTGGCAGGCTCATAGTCCAGCACGTTGGGATCGATCGTGGGTTTATCTTTTTCGGGAACATAGGGCGGATTACTGACAATGATATCAAAGACGGGAAGTTGTGACCAACTGTTTTTATCCAGGAAATCCAGCCGAATAAAATTTATGATTGCATCCAACGAGGCCGCATTTTTTTTGGCTACTTCCAGCGCTCCGGTGCTGCTATCGACAGCCCAAAGCTCAACATTTGACATTCTTTTTTTCAATGCAATGGGGATACAGCCGCTGCCGGTCCCGATATCCAGCACATGAATTTTATGTCGGGCATGAGCAGGAATATCCTTACAGATCCATTCTACCAGTTCTTCGGTCTCAGGACGGGGGATCAGCACATTTTTGTCGACATAGAATTTTAATCCGGAAAACCATGCCTCATTAAGAACATACTGTATCGGTTCATGTCTCAGCAATCGTTTTGTGAGGGAATAGATGTCTTCCATCTGTTCATTGCTAAGTGATAAACCCCTTTCTGAAACTCTTTCTGTTCTTTTTGTACCCGTGATATGTTCCAGTAACCAGTCCGCCATCCTGGCCGCTTCACCGCGATCATAAATTCCTTGCAATTGATCTGTAATATGTCTTTCTGCGTCTTTTATTGTCATGGCAACAAACTTACAATGTGAATGGTCAATAGCCAATAGCCAGTAGCCCGTAGCCTGCAGCCTGCAGCTTGTAGCCAGTAGCCCGTAGCTACGCTACGTATGAATTACCTTTGTTTATCATTTTTTCACGATGCTATTAACTGTTCATGAACAATATATGCACCGTTGTTTGCAACTGGCAAAACTGGGAGCGGGGAATGTTGCGCCCAACCCGATGGTCGGGGCCGTACTGGTTCATAGGAACAGGATTATCGGCGAAGGCTGGCACCAGCGATACGGAGAAGCGCATGCGGAAGTAAATTGTATCAATCTGGCCCTTAACCGCCAGGCTATTCAAGGCGGCCAGACCGATCAGATACGCGAATCTGCTTTATATGTATCATTGGAGCCTTGTGTTCATGTTGGCAAAACCCCTCCCTGCTCGGACCTGATCATTCAAAATAAAATCCCGAAAGTGTTGGTGGGTTGCCTGGATCCTTTTCCCGAAGTAAATGGCAAGGGAATTGAAAAATTGCGGGCTGCAGGGATTGACGTGCAGGTCGGGATATTGGAGAAAGAATGCAGGGAGATCAACAAACGTTTTTTCAGTTTTCATACCCTCCACAGGCCCTATGTTGTGCTGAAATGGGCGCAGACAAAGGATGGGTTTATAGCGCCGCTCAATGAATCACACGTGGGGACTTTGGATAACTCAGCAAAGCAAAGAATACTGATCAGTAATGAATATTCCAATCGCCTGGCGCATAAATGGAGGAGCGAGGAAGCGGCGATATTGATTGGAACAAACACGGCATGGATGGATGATCCGGAATTGACGACAAGATTATGGCCGGGTCGCTCGCCCATCCGGTTGGTGGTGGACCTGGAGCTGAAACTTCCTTCCTCGCTGAAGATTTTCAACAGTCGGGTGAAGACGATTATTTTTAATGAGGTAAAACATGGGGAAGAAGACCATCTTTTATACTACCAAATCACCCATAATGTCAGTCCTGTTCATCAGATCATGAACGCACTATATCAATTAAAGATCCAGAGTGTGTTGGTGGAAGGAGGCGCCCGCCTGCTGCAGTCCTTTATTGATGAAGGAACATGGGATGAGGCAATCATGATCAGGAATTCAGCGTTAGAAATCCGGATTGGACTTTCCGCCCCCTTATTGCAAAAGGCGGATAAAATTGCTGAGCAGATCCTTGCCACAGATAAAATTGAATATTATAGACGTAAAGACTCCGAATCCTGAACCCCGAGCTAATGACTCCCGATCATTATCATACCATCGAAAAGCCTTCTAAAGCCGAATTCAAAGAAAAGGGCAGCAAATTCCTCGCATATGCATTCCCGGTAACCGAGGTGGGTGAATGCAAACAATGGTTGGCGGTAACGAGGAAAGAGCATCCCAAAGCCACGCATCATTGTTTTGCTTATCGCCTCGGACTGGATGACAATAATTTCCGTGTAAATGATGATGGTGAGCCTCCCGGTTCTGCCGGGCGACCCATCCTCGGACAGATCGACAGCCGTCAGTTGACCAACACACTCATCATCGTAGTGCGTTATTTCGGTGGCAGTTTGCTGGGCGTTCCCGGGCTGATCAATGCGTATAAGACGACTGCCGCTTTGGCCCTTCAGGTAACACCGGTTGTACAAAAACCAGTCCTGGTCAATTACCGGCTGCAATTCGATTATATACAGATGAATGATGTGATGAAAATAGTGAAGCAGTTTGATTGCCTGGTATTGAATCAGGAAATGCAACTGTTCTGTTCGATGGAAATCGGTATACCAAGGGGCAGGCTGGAAGAGGTAATGTTCAGATTAAAAGAATTGAACAGGGTGGAGATCGTGAAACAATAAGTTTCTTAAACCGGGAACAAATAGTTTTAAATTTCTTCATTCATTTACCATCGTTTTCAAATTACTTGAAACGATTACTTACCACCAGTTCCTTACTCCCTCCTGCATAGGTATAAAAACCCTCCCCGCTTTTTACACCAAGTTTACCGGCGGTCACCATATTTACTAACAGCGGGCAGGGGGCATATTTGGGATTACCAAAACCATCCTGCAAAACATTCAGAATAGAAAGACAAACATCAAGACCCACAAAATCCGCGAGCTGCAAAGGCCCCATCGGGTGCGCCATTCCGAGCTTCATCACGGTATCGATTTCTTCCACACCGGCTACCCCTTCATATAAGCTGTAAATGGCTTCATTGATCATCGGCATCAATACCCGGTTGGAGATAAAGCCGGGGTAGTCATTTACTACGCAGGGCACTTTGCCCAGTTGTTTGCTCAGCGCCACGATTGTATCGGTTACTTCTTTATTTGTTGCATAGCCATTGATGACCTCCACCAGTTTCATGATAGGCACAGGGTTCATAAAATGCATGCCGATCACTTTGCCGGCCCGCCCGGTTGCTGCCGCGATCTTAGTGATGGAAATGGAAGAGGTATTAGTGGCCAGAATGGCCGACTTGGGGGCATCGTTATCGATCTGTTCGAAGATTTTCAGTTTCAATTCCAGGTTTTCGGTGGCGGCTTCCACCACAAGCTCTGCATCTTTGACTCCTTCAATGATATTGGAGTTGATGCTGATCCTGGCGAGGGCTTGTTTTTTTTCATCTTCGGTTACAAGGCCTTTGGCAACCTGCCGGTCAAAATTCTTGCTGATGGTGGCAATGGCCCTGTCCAGTTGCGCCATGGAAATATCCACGAGGGTCACTTTGAATCCATATTGAGCAAATACATGCGCAATACCGTTGCCCATGGTACCCGCTCCTATAACAGAGATATTTGTCATGGATCGTGTTTGATTTGCAAGATAACGAGTTTGCTATATCCCGGAGTGAATGCAGTTTAAATATCGAATATAGAACATCAAATGGGGAAGGGTCCTTGGGGTGATGAATTTTTCAACGCTTCGAAATGCAGAGCTGCTTGTTCTGTGTTCTTAATTATTTCACATTCCCCTTCGGGAGCAAAGGGGTCATTTTCTCTTAAAGTCTCCTCTTTTCCATGCTTCGATGAACTCGGCCCATGCCGCAGGATTGAAGATGTTCATGGGGGGAATCTGTCCCTGGTACACAGCGCGGTTGGCGATCTTATTGAACTGCACCCGGGCGGCCTCACCGGCGTCAGGAGGAGTGTTCTGCAACCAGACCCTGCGGTTGGCAGCGCTGGTATTCTTCCGGGCTATCTCGATATCATCATCAGGTACTTTATTGTTTACAAAATCGCGGGCAAATTGCTGCGGGGTGGGCCTCGGCCTGATGATGGTGGCGGGAAGGTAGACTGTATCGATCACCATCAATTGCACCACGCTGTACTGGTTCCCCTCCAGATTTCGGGGAATGGTAATGGTCTTGGGTTTGTAGGTGACATGGGTGAATTCCACCTGATCGCCTTTTAATACTACGATGGAAAAAACACCCTGGTTATTGGTGATCGTTCCGCGATTCTGGCCTTTTACCACCACACTGACAGCGGGGATCCCGACCAGGCTATCTGCCGTCATCCCCAAAACATATAATTTTACCACC
>CAYSIU010000091.1:0-2529 GCA_964431095.1 uncultured Chitinophaga sp.
GCGGGTGATGTGCATATAAATAAGATGATAAAGCCGTAAAAGCAAGGATCAAAAAGGGATGAAGCAACGCAATGATGGAGGCGATCTTCATTTCTTTTGCTTCCACTTTTTTGCCCAACAATTCCGGTGTTCGTCCCACCATTAAGCCACTGATAAATACGGCAATGATGATGAAAATATAGAAATTCAGATAACCCACCCCTACGCCTCCATAAAACGAATTGATCATCATCCCTAACAAACAACTCATGCCACTGAGCGGGGTCAAACTATCATGCATCGAATTGACCGAGCCATTTGAGGTCACCGTGGTGCTGACTGCCCAATAGGCAGATGCCGCCGGGCCAAAACGAACTTCTTTGCCCTCCATGCTTCCCAGTGGCTGGGCGATTCCCATCTTAGCAATCTCATGGTTACCGTGCATTTCATGGTATACGGCGTTTAACAGCAACAGTAAAAAACCTATCGTCATTACACCAAATACCATCCAGGCAAATCGTTTTCTTTTCAATACATATCCCAATGTAAATACCAATGCAATGGGAATTAAAAGGATGCTCAGGTTCTCCAGGATATTCGTAAAATAATTTGGGTTTTCCAGCGGGTGAGCTGAATTGGCACCGAAAAAACCTCCCCCATTTGTTCCCAGTTGCTTTATTGCCACCATGGCGGCCACGGGTCCGCGGCTCACATTCACTGTATCGCCCTGCACAGAAATGTATTGATCCTTTCCGTGAAAAGTCATCGGCATGCCATTGAATAGGAAGATGACGGCCAGCACAATAGCCAGCGGCAGCAATACTCTTGTGCATGACTTGACAAAATAGTTATAAAAATTCCCCAATTGATCTGTGGTCCGTTCTTTCATTGCACTGAACACTACCGCACAGGCAGCCATGCCCGTGCCGGCGCTAATAAACTGAAATAGCATCAGGATCAATTGTCCCAAATAGGAAACACCGGTTTCGCCCGGATAGTGCTGCAAATTTGTATTGCTTACAAAACTTACCGTTGTATTAAAGGCGAGATCGGCGCTCATGGATGGATTGTGATCAGGGTTCAATGGCAGCCAGCTCATGTTCATCAGCACCAGCATGGATAAAACAAACCAGATAAGATTAATCGTCAACAGAGCGATCATGTGCTGTTTCCAATTCATTTCTTTAACCGGATCAATGCCTCCCAGTTTGAAAAACATTTTATCGATCGGGCTCAACAGTCGATCCGGCCATGTTTTTTCTCCTTCATACACTTTACCGATATATCTTCCCAATGGAATCGCAAGGGCGACCGTCAAAACATACATGAACAGGATGCCCAGAATTTCAGTAGTCATGTGGATGTGTCTTTTTTTAGTTTTTGATTGTCGATCAGAATTTTTCTGGTTTTATCAATACATAACACAGGTAAATGAAGACAAAAAAGGAAATAATGAAGAGTAATATCATAGCTTATATTTTTTCAAACCAGTCGATGAATTTATAGAGCAGTAAGAAGAGAAAAAACGTCGTCAAAAAAAGAAAAAAGGTTTGCATATTTTATTCTTTTATAAGTACCTGTTATTTCAAAAAAAGTCTGATTTTAACAACCGCTAAATACAACAGGGATATGGCCATTAGCCATATCAGGAAGACTACGATCTTATCTTTTATTTCATTTTTAATCATACTGACCAAAGCAACTGTTTAAACCCTTTACCGTTTGTTCCGGAGGAGTTAGGGCTTACTATGCCAAAAGAGGGCCGGATAATGAACTATGAGTTGAAAAGCCATTATAGGCAGGCTGAAGTGAGGTTTAAAGAAAAAGAGAGAGCTGGAATCCAAAAATCAAGGTGAAAATCTTTTTCATTTTGAAAGGGGATATTTTCATTTTGAAAGGGTCAGGTTTTCATCCTGTATTCTTCCATTTTCCTGTACAAAGTTGTCAGGCCGATTCCCAATAGTTTTGCGGCTTCTGTCTTATTACCATTCGTATGTTGTAAAACCTTCTGGATATGCGCGGCTTCAATTCCGGCGAGATTGTAACTGGAAAATGAAGGTGAATCAGAACGGGTTTGGAGTTCTATAGGAAGGTTTTTGAGAGTCAATTGCTTTTCATCACTAAGGATAACCGAACGTTCAATAATATTTTTCAATTCGCGGATATTCCCCGGCCAATGATACTGTTGCAGTGCTTCCAGATATTCCTCCTGCAAAACAGGAACAGGTTTATTCGTTTTGGCTGCAAACACTGCCGCAAAATGATTTGCCAATACCGGAATATCCTTTATTCTTTCCCGGAGTGGCGGCAAGCTAACCTGGAAAACAGATATACGGTAAAATAAATCAGAACGAAAATTCCCGTCATCGATTTCCTTTTGAAGATCGCGGTTGGTGGCAGCAATGATACGGTCATTCACTTTAATCGTTTGCGTACCGCCTACTTTAATGAATTCTCCCGATTCCAATACACGCAGCAATTTGGCCTGCACCTCGGAAGGCATTTCCCCGATCTCATCCAAAAAGATCGTTCCTACATTTGCTTCTTCAA
>CAYSIU010000091.1:2539-8472 GCA_964431095.1 uncultured Chitinophaga sp.
AACAATCCTCTCTTATCTTTTATGGCACCTGTGAAGGCCCCGGCTTTATGTCCGAACAATTCACTTTCTAGTAATTCTTTATTGAAAGTGCTGCAGTTCACCGCCAGGAATGACTTATTATTACGGTGGCTGGCCTGGTGAATGGCTTGTGCGAATATTTCCTTGCCGGTACCTGTTTCACCCAACAATAAGACCGTGGCATCAGTAGTTGCCACTTTGCGGGACAGGGATACTGCCTCACGGATAGAAGCGGAATCCCCGATAATATTATCAAAAGAATATTTGTTCTCGAGTTGTTGTTGCAGCCTTTGGACTCTTTTTGTCATTTGCACTTTGTCCATCGCCCTGTGCAATAAGGGAATGATCTTATCATTATCATCGCCCTTGGTGATGTAATCGAAAGCGCCATTCTTCATGGCCTGTACCCCATCATGAATATTGCCGTATGCCGTGAGTAAGATCACTTCAGCAGAAGGTCGGAGCGTTTTTACTTCTTTGATCATTTCCACTCCATTCCCATCCGGCAGTTTCACATCACAGAGAATTACATCCGGTATTTCCTGCTGTATGATTTTTCGTGCAACAGCAAGGCTGGATGCCTCGGTAATCGTAAAACCTTCCAACTTTATAATGCGGCCCAATAACAGTCGAAGCTGTTTTTCATCATCTATTATTAATACGGAGCCGTTCATGGTTTTATTTCGAGCAATCAAAGCTAATACAAACTGATTCAGGCGGGTAAATTTTGTTAATAGCAAATTCTGTATCTTAAATCCTTGAACATGAAACAAACCAACATCAGGACCATTATCGCCGCTTCATCCGTAGGCACGATGATCGAGTGGTACGATTTCTACATCTTCGGCATGCTGTCCACCACGATTTCTTCCCAGTTCTTTCCAAAAGAAAATCCCACGGCAGCATTACTCAGTACACTGGCGATCTTTGCTGCCGGCTTTATTGTGCGACCTTTCGGTGCGCTGGTGTTTGGGAGATTAGGGGATCTTATCGGCAGAAAATACACGTTCCTGCTCACCCTTATCATCATGGGTGGTTCAACTTTTCTTATTGGTTTTGTTCCCAGTTATGAAAAAATACATATTGCTGCGCCCATCCTCGTTTTATTGTTAAGGTTATTGCAGGGGCTTGCCCTGGGCGGTGAATATGGAGGCGCCGCTACCTATGTAGCCGAACATGCACCGCAGGGCAAACGGGGATTTTACACCAGTTGGATACAAACCACCGCCACATTGGGATTATTCATAGCTCTTGGCGTGATCCTGCTGGTCAAATCAAATATGTCTGATGCGGCTTTTAACAAGGAATGGGGCGGCTGGCGGTACCCGTTCTGGATCTCAATCCTGTTGGTTGGTATCTCCGTTTACATCCGGTTAAGAATGAAAGAATCGCCGCTGTTCGCCCAACTGAAGGAAGAGGGAAAAACATCGGTAAACCCGCTGAAAGAAAGTTTCCGCCATAAATCGAATTTTAAAATGGTGCTTTTGGCATTGTTCGGGGCGGTGATGGGACAGGGAGTGATTTGGTATACGGGTCAATTCTATGCACAGAATTTCCTGGAAACAAAATGTCATATTGAATTTGAACAAAGCAGAACGATCATGTTATGGGCGATCGCTTTTGCCACTCCTTTCTTTATTTTTTGGGCCTGGTTGAGCGATAAAATAGGAAGGAAATGGATCATGATGGCAGGGATGCTGGCAGCCATACTGACCTACCGGCCTGTTTTTGATACTTTCCTGAAAGAAAGTTCTGTAACCGTTACGCATAAAGATAATAATGCAAAACCCGATCTGATCAAAACAACGAAACTGAATGACAAAAAAGATTCGCTGATCACTACCACCTTATTTGGCTATTATGACAAAGGGGTGCATTTCGACATTTCCAGGTCTGATACCCTTTACGCTGACCCCGCCAAAGAAACAGGGCATGCGAAAGAAACCTATATCAACAAAAAATTGGATAGGGCGCTCTATTGGAAATTCATCGGCCTGGTATTCCTGCTGATTTTATATGTTACCATGGTCTACGGCCCCATCGCTGCATTTTTAGTGGAGTTATTCCCTACAAAGATCCGTTACACTTCCATGTCGCTCCCCTACCATATTGGCAACGGGGTGTTTGGCGGGCTGGTCCCCTTTATCGGTTTACTGTTGACCACCACTTACACCACTGATCCCCTGGTAGGTCTTTGGTACCCTATCGGAGTGGCCGGGCTTTGCTTTGTAATCGGGATGATGTATCTGCGGAATAACATCGATAAAAAAATAAACGATTAAAATTATGAGCGCTTTGAAAAGATACTTTGGGCTGATTTTCCTGCTGATTGCTCCGATTGTCATCTATGAACTGGTAGATGGAGCCGTTCAAAACATTAACCCCGCCGGCAAGAAAGACATTAACAACCCGGTGATCTGGATCATCATCATTGCTATCTTTACTCCCATCGCCATCGGGCTGGTGATCTTCGGATGGTATGCGTTTAAAGGAGAGTATGACCACCTGCCAAAAGGATCAAAAGAATTGTGATCGCCCGATTGAAGCAGGAAAACTAATTTTAGCGATCAATACCCCCCAATGAGATCATACGAAAAGCTATTAGCGAATAACAAGGCATGGGCCGGTGAAAAAACAGCAAAGGACCCGGACTATTTTAACCGCCTTTCCCATCTTCAAACCCCCGAGTTTTTGTGGATCGGCTGCAGCGACAGCCGGGTGCCTGCCAACGAAATTACAGGCACGCAACCCGGTGAGATATTTGTGCACCGCAATGTGGCCAACCTCGTGATCAATACCGATGTCAACCTGCTGAGCGTGCTGGATTTTGCCGTCAATCATCTCCGGGTCAGGCATGTGATCATCTGCGGTCATTACGGCTGCGGGGGTATTAAAGCCGCTCTTACCAACCACGATTTCAAAGCTGTATTGAATATGTGGCTCCGGAATATCAAAGATGTATACCGGATCCACCGCGGGGAACTGGATGCAATAAAAAATGAAGAACAAAAAACCGACCGCCTGGTGGAGCTGAATGTACAGGAACAGGTATTCAATCTTGCCAAGACCTCTATTATTCAAAAAGCATGGAAACACAAGCAAAGACCCGACCTGCATGGATGGGTCTATGGGCTGAAAGATGGGTTAATAAAACCCGTTTGCGAAATGAAAACGGGAACTTCCATTGATTCCCTGTATGAATATGATAATCTTTGAATGTTCAATGATGAGTTGACTTCAACAGGCCTCTTGAGCCAATTCTGTGCGGATCTATGAGATCAATGACCCTCCACGCTTCAATTGATCAGATAATATTGCAATAAAAAAACCGCCGCTCCTGCCAGAAAACCCAGTAAAGCCAGCCAGGCGATGTTTTTCATATACCAGAAAAACCGGATCCTTTCCATTCCCATGGCTGCCACGCCGGCAGCAGAGCCGATCACGAGGATGCTTCCGCCCGTACCCGCACAATAAGCAATAAATTCCCAGAAAGAATGATCAGTCGGGTATTCATTAAGTCCATACATGCCCTGCATGGCTGCCACTAATGGCACATTGTCAACAACCGAGGAAAGCAGACCGGTCATGACTGCAATCATACTGCTATTACCGACCGAACGGTCCAGAGAGATGGCCAGTTTATTCAATATCCCAGATTCCTGCAACGCAGAAACGCTTAATAATATGCCCAGGAAAAAAAGTAGCGTGGGTGCATCAATGCGTCGCAAAGCATGGTTGACAGTAAATAATCCTTTTTCCTCTTCATCCTTCCCCCTGTGTATTATTTCAGTCAGTAACCACATCAGACCCAACCCGAATAAAATTCCCATATATGGTGGGAGATGGGTAACGGCCGTAAAAAAGGGAACCGACAGCAAACAGATCAACCCGATCAACAAAACAGTTTTGCGTTCAAGCTTTGTAGTGGTCAGTTTATCAGCTGCCCGAACAAGGGGTTCCGTTTTTCCCTTCATTTGCCGGCTTATGAGCCACGCCGGTACAATAAAACTCAGCAGGGAAGGCAGAAAAGTCATGAGGATCAGTTTGGCAGGGGTGACCTGACCCCCTATCCAGAGCATGGTGGATGTGACATCACCGATGGGAGTCCAGACGCCGCCCGCATTCGAAGCAATCACCACAAGGCCGGCGAACCACAAGCGATCCTTATGAGAAGGGATCAGCTTCCGGAGCAGTGATACCATGACAATAGCCGTGGTAAGATTATTGAGTACCGTGGAAAGAATAAAAGTGATGAACCCGGTTATCCATACCAGCTTTTTTTTACTACTGCTTTTAATTCTTTCGGTGATAATTTCGAAACCGTCATGGGCATCGATCAGTTCTACGATCACCATGGCTCCCAGCAAAAAGAAGAGGATCCCGGCAATCTCAGCCAGGTGATGCGAAAGCGCATTAAAAACCAGGCTCCTGTTCCCGCCAGGAATAGCAACCACAATCCAGCAGGCAACTCCTGTAAGCAATGCAGAGGCGGCTTTGTTGACCTTTACCGGATGTTCAAAGGCAATGGCTGTGTAACCTAAAATAAAAAGGATAATGATGAACCCGGTCATAACCTAAAGATACAAGGGTCATGGTACAATGAACTTAAACCGGATCAGATCCCAGGGCCAGGTCTTGCCCCTTGTACCTTGTTCCTTGTACCTTTACACGCATGTCGATCGAAGTAAAGAACCTTCTCAAAGAATACGGTGAACAAAAAGCCGTAGACAATATTTCCTTTGCGATAGAAAAGGCTGAGATCGTTGGTTTCCTGGGGCCCAACGGCGCCGGGAAATCCACTACGATGAAAATCATCACAGGCTACCTGCAGCCCACCTCGGGTCATGCCTATGTATGCGGAATGGATGTGAATGAGCAGCCATTGGAAATAAAAAAGAAGATTGGTTATCTGCCTGAAGCAAATGCGCTCTACCCTGATATGTATATACGTGAATACCTCGCATTCATTGCGGAGCTGCACCAGGTGGGCAACCGGCGGCAAGCCATCGGCAACGTGATAAAGACAGTCGGGCTGAATGGCGAAGCAAAGAAGAAGATCGGGCAATTGTCAAAGGGATACCGGCAAAGAGTTGGCCTGGCAGCGGCGCTGCTGCATGATCCGGAAGTGTTGATTCTTGATGAACCCACTTCGGGTCTTGATCCCAACCAGATCATCGAGATAAGAGAGGTAATAAAAAACCAGGGGCGGCAAAAGACCATTCTTTTCTCTTCTCATATCCTTCAGGAGGTCGAGACCATCTGCGACCGGGTCATTATCATCCATAAAGGCAAGCTGGTGGCCGATGATCAGCTCAGCAACCTGAAAAAAGAAAGCCGGGAGACTCACGTCGTGATCGTACAGTTCGGGGAAGTGGTCGATAAATCTGTTTTGGAAAAATTGAGCGGGGTTTTATCAATCGGGCAACAGGGAACTACCTGTACATTACAAACAATGCATCCTGAATTGCTCCACAAACAATTACTGGAGCTGGCCCTGCAGCAAAATCTCCATATTATCTCATTACAAAGTGAAAGCCGGCGGTTGGAAGATATATTCAGAAATCTGACCGGGGGAGCCTGATCAGCGGATGATAGTGATCGTTCCTTTTTCCCTGACCGGTTTGTCATTGTTGTCGGTAAAATCCAGTATCCATATATAGACCCCTGCAGCCTGGTCGAGTCCCTTATACTTTCCATTCCATCCCTCGCCATAGGTTTTTGTAAAGAAAACCAGGTTGCCCCAACGATTGTAAATCGAAAAGCTTATCAGCCCTTTCATACCGACCAGGTAGGGTCTTACCAGGTCATTCAACCCATCGCCATTGGGCGTAAAAGCAGTAGGAAGATAGAACCCGGGCTTTTTCAATACCAGCATCAACATCGTATCCGAAATAACGAGGGTTTGCCTTTCCGCC
>CAYSIU010000092.1:0-8455 GCA_964431095.1 uncultured Chitinophaga sp.
TGCCCAAGGAACAGTTGGAACCCATCATGACCAACAGTGAAAACATCGTACAGTTTGGCCCGAACGCTTATTCCAAACCAGCTACCGGTCTCAATATTTTAAGAGAGACCATTATGGGACGCGAGTTATTCGATTATGCATTTAAGGAATATGCAAGACGATGGGCTTTCAAACACCCCGAACCAGCCGATCTTTTCCGCACACTCCAGGATGCAAGTGGTGAAGACCTCTCGTGGTTCTGGAGAGGATGGTTTTACGGCACCGAGGTCTGTGATATCTCATTGGATACGGTAAAATATTCCAAACCTGACTTGTCTGCTGAACCCACCGAAAACAAGGAGTCCATTGTAAAACGGAGCGTAGACAAACCGCAGGTGCCGGTTTTCGATGATATCTCCAAGATCAGGAACCGGGAAGACAAAAAGATCAAGTTTGCCACTGATGCCGACACCAGCAACCGTGATTTTTACTGGAAATATGACCGTGGCATCATCCCTTACGATTCCACAAAATATGATGTAACGATCCCCGCCAATAAGCCGGATAAGCTGACCGATGAAGAAAAAGCAAAATACAGTAATAAAAATATGTATGAACTTACTTTCAGCAACAAGGGCGGTTTAGTAATGCCTATCATTATTGAATGGACCTACAAAGACGGGACTAAGGAAGTGGAAAGGATCCCGGCCCAGGTCTGGAGGCAGAATGAGAATAAGGTGGTGAAGACCTTTATTAAGGACAAGGAAGTAGCATCTATCAAACTCGATCCTTTTCGCGAAACGGCCGATATCAATGAATCCAATAATACATGGAACACGATGCCGGAACCTTCCAGGTTCACTGTCTTTAAAGGAAGGCTGGGTGGTGGCCCCAGGGGGGCAGCTACACAGGCCGGCAACCCGATGCAAAAAGCACAGGAAAAAGATAAGAAAGGTTTCTGACAGAATTCCATACAGCGATTTTTTATAAGATTTGAAAAACTGCTTTTTTAACAAGAGGCAGTTTTTCTTTTAATTTTATCAGCGGTTATGAAAAAAAGATTACTTCTCCTGTCAGTCCTGGTTTTGCTGTTGTTTGATCTTTCGGCTGCAACAGTGGATACAATAGCCATTTACAGCAATGCCATGCATAAAAGTTTTAAATGCGTGGTCATCAAACCTGGTGACTATAATAAAAAGAAACAGGCTTACCCGGTGCTGTATTTACTGCATGGCTATGGCGGCTGGTACAGTAACTGGATCACCCGTGTTCCTGAACTGAAGGACGATGCCGATATGTACCGTCTGCTGATCGTTTGTCCCGATGGCGGCAACAGCAGCTGGTATGTAGACAGTCCCATTGATACAACGATGAAGTATGAAACTTATATTGGCATAGAAGTTCCGGCTTATATCGATGCCCATTACCGAACGATCAAAGACCGCAGGGCCAGGGCTATTAGCGGTCTGAGTATGGGAGGGCATGGTGCCCTGTTCCTTGCATTCCGCCATGCTGATTTTTTTGGTGCCTGCGGCAGCATGAGCGGGGTGGTCAACCTGAAACATTCAAGCGATAGATACGATATTGTAAAGAGGATCGGCGATACCATCGTCCATGCAACCAACTGGAAAGATTATTCCGTGATCAATGTGATCGAACATTATCCCAAAGATTCGCTGGCGATCATTTTTGACTGCGGCAATTCGGATGCTTTCAGTATCGATAACCGGCTCCTCCACGAAAAAATGCTACAACTGAAGATCCCGCATGATTATATAGCACGGCCGGGTAAGCATGAATGGCCTTATTGGAGAAATGCAGTGCCGTATCAGATATTATTTTTCAGAAAATATTTTGACAGGTTAAACAAGCAATAAAAGAACATGATAAATTACTCCGTAGCTGGAGGATGTGGTTAATAATATCAGTCAGGGTATGGGGGCATAGCCCGTCTCTCCGTCCCTTGTTTTCACTTTCTTCTTCCCCGCATTTTTCTTTTCGTAGTCGAGTACTTCCTTGGGTTTCTGGACGGTTTTTTTAGAGGCGGTATCCACTTTCACCTTACCGTTGCTGATAGCAATAGGCCGGATATCATCGTCACTGATCATGGAACCATCGTTTGTCTGCAATTTGTTCATCACATAAAATTCTGTGGCGTCAATGGTCCCCTCTGTCGGGTCATAATAGGTCCATTTGCCGTGCTTCATCGCCAAACCGTCATTTTTTACCACTGCCCAATTGACGATTTTGGAAGGATCTTTCAGGTCGAATATCGGAACGGTATCATAAGCATTGGCCGGGTCGATAGCCCTCCAGCTTTCCTCCCTCATCAAACCGCCATTATAAGTAAAGTATTGTTGTTTACCATTCAATTTGCCCCAGCGGTAATTTTCCTGGGCGATCTTTACGCCATCCAGGGAAAACCGTTTCCAGGTTCCTTCTTTCAGGTCATTTTCAAAATAACCTTCTTCTTCGTATCCCCTCTCGCCCCGCAGATCATCCACGTGGACCACCCAGGGACCCTGTTTCAATCCTTTCTTATCCACACGGTTCAATGTATCGCCTTTCACGCTAAGGGTATAATCCTTCCATTGCGCCGAGCCGCTTATAGAAATAAACAGGAAGAGTATTACAATCAATCGCATAGTTTAGTAAGTTTGAAAGAGAAGCTGTTGGTTGCCAGTATATAGTTTCTCCATCATATATAACGCCAAAACAAACGGTTTATGTCTTCAAAATTAAAACAAATTATCCTGCCTGTTATTGCGGCTTTTGTTACCATAAACTTAAAAGCCCAGGTAACGCCTACCCCGGGTGAAGAACGTTTAAAAAACGGGTCACAAAGGAAAATGCTGGCAGAGAGGTCTCCGCTGAACGATATTGCCTTTCATAATATCGGGCCCAATATCATGAGCGGCCGGGTGGTGGATATCGATGCCAATCCCGACAACCCTACGGAGTTCTATGTAGCTTACGCCACCGGCGGTCTCTGGTATACCAATAACAATGGTCAAAGCTTCGTACCCGTAATGGATAGCCTGGACGTATTGTTCATCGGGGATGTTGCTGTGAATTGGAAAAACCGGATCATCTGGGTGGGGACGGGTGAAGTCAACAGCAGCCGTTCGTCTTATGCCGGGGTGGGTGTGTATAAAAGCAGCGACAACGGGAAGCACTGGGAATACCTGGGCCTGCCGGATTCTCATCATATTGGTAAGATACAATTACACCCCAGCAACCCGGATATCGCCTGGGTAGCCGCACTGGGACACCTTTATTCTCCCAATAAAGAAAGAGGCGTTTACAAAACAACCGACGGAGGAAAAACATGGAAGCAGACCTTGTATGTGGATGATAATACAGGGGCGGTTGATCTTGATCTCAATCCTGCCAACCCCAATGAGATCTATGCAGCGATGTGGTACCGTACCCGGCGTGCGTGGAAATTCGAGGAGAGTGGAAAGACCAGCGGTATTTACAAAAGCACGGATGGAGGTGAAACCTGGCAATCCATTTCCGGTGCAGGTTCCGGCTTTGTAACGGGCGATAAGATCGGCCGGATCGGCGTTGCGGTTTACCCGAAAAATCCCAATATTGTGTATGCGATTGTCGACAATAATAATATTAAGCCAGATACCACAAAGAAAAACGACTCATTTTACAAGAAAGATGATTTTAAGACCCTGACAAAGGAACAGTTCGCGCAGCTGGACAATAAAAAACTGGATACATTCCTGAAAGGGAATTTCTTTCCCCGCAAATACAGCGCTGCTATTGTAAAAGAAATGGTGGCCACAGATAAAGTGAAACCAACCGCCGTTTGGGATTACCTGAACAGCGACGATGGTTTTCAGAATGCAGGCATTTATGGATGCGAAGTGTACCGGAGCGATGATGCCGGCAAGACCTGGAAGAAAGCAAATGAGAAATCCATCGGCATTTACAGCACTTATGGATACTACTTTGGCAAAATATATGTGTCGCCTGTCAATGAGAATAAGCTCATCATTACAGGTGTTTCCCTGCAGCTTTCCAATAACGGCGGGAAATCTTTTAAAAATATTGACCAGCGGAACGTGCACGGCGATCATCATGCGATCTGGATCGACCCCAAAAGGGATGCCCATTTTATCAATGGCAACGACGGCGGCTGTAATATTACCTATGATAATGGCGATCATTGGTTCTTTGCAAATACTCCTCCCGTTGGCCAGTTCTATTCAGTGGTAACCGATGATGACAAGCCGTACAATGTTTACGGGGGATTACAGGATAATGCGGTATGGTATGGACCTTCTTCTTACCGGGAAAATATAGGTTGGCAAAGCTCAGGAGATTATCCTTATAAGGCACTGGTTGGTGGCGATGGCATGCAGGTGCAGGTGGATACAAGGGATAATACAACCACGTACGCGGGTTCGCAATTCGGGGTCTATTCAAGATTGAACCGTAAAACGAGAGCCGACCGGAGATCCGTGCGACCCCAGCACGAACTGGGCGAAACACCGCTTCGTTTCAACTGGCAAACACCCATTTTGCTGAGCAAACATAACCAGGACATTTTCTATATCGGGGCTAACCGCTTGTACCGCTCACTCAATAAAGGCGATACCCTGATCGGGATAAGCGGGGATCTCAGCAATGGAAGGGTTCCCGGGAATGTTCCTTATGGTACACTGACCACGCTCAACGAATCACCCCTTCGCTTTGGAATGCTGTATGCAGGTACCGATGATGGAAATATACTTTTATCAAAAGACGGGGGATACAGCTGGACAAAAGTGAACGTGATGATCACGCAGCCGGTGAAGGGAAAAGGGAAAACTCCCGTGAATATGATACCCAACGGACTTTGGGTGAGCAGGGTGGTCGCCTCACAATACAAAGAAGGAAGGATATATGCCACGCTGAGCGGTTACCGCAGTGATAATTTCATGGCTTATTTATTCAGCAGCGATGATTATGGAAGCACCTGGAAACAGTTAGGAAAAGACCTGCCTGCGGAGCCCTTGAATGTAGTCAGGGAAGATCCAAAGAACGACAGCATCCTTTATGTAGGCAGTGATGGCGGGCTATATGTGAGCTTTGATCAGGGCAATAGTTTTATGATGTGGAACGGCGGTCTGCCCAAATCAGTGCCGGTACATGACATTGCCATTCAGCAAAGGGACAACGAGATCGTGCTGGCTACGCACGGCCGCAGTTTGTATACAGCAAAGCTGGATGATATACAGATGCAATACAAGGATCCCAATTGGATAAAAAAGAAAATGGAAAAAGAAAAACACAAACCCGCCCCGGCCGCCAATGTTGATGACCAGGGAAATGAAATGGA
Organism: uncultured Chitinophaga sp.; assembly: GCA_964431095.1. GTDB lineage: Bacteria > Bacteroidota > Bacteroidia > Chitinophagales > Chitinophagaceae > JJ008. The sequence goes on from CAYSIU010000092.1 coordinate 5,315, forward strand.
ACCTGATAAGGATTAATGCCAGGTGTTAAATGCTAAATGCCGGTCGGAAGGGGATGTGGCTATTCGTCGCCAATCATTATCAAACTTTTTTCTTTCTCCTTGTAAGCAGCACAAGCAAGATGATCAGCACTACTGCTCCTCCTCCGATATAATAATACATCGTCATGTCCTTTGGCGCCTTATCAAGGCCTTTGTCAATATTGGCTTGCGTATCGGCTATATATTTATCAATAAAAGGGAAAGAGGGATTCATACTTTTTACAGCTTTGAATTTCTCCAGCGCATTTTTATACCGCGATTTGTCGTACAGGTTCATGGCATCTTCGTAGGCCAGTGATATATCACTCATCTGGGGTTTGATATTGGCTTTGTCGATGAATTCGCTCACGATCGTGGTGGGTACAATGAAATTCATGCCCTGTACTTCTTGTCCCCGTTGCACGTCTACGCTTGTGAAAGTGGCCAGACCGATCACTTCCCCTTTATCATTCATCACCGGGCCGCCGCTGTTCCCGTGCGTGATGGCTGCGTCGGTCTGAATCACTTCCCAGCCATCTTTCATATTCTTGCGGGCGCTCACCAGGCCCCGGGTCAGGGTAGCTTCCGAAACAGATTCCATTGAGATCAAGGGATTAAACGTGGTGATGGCAGGGTAACCGAGCACATAGACCTGGTCGCCCACCCGCATGGCCTTATCATCCCCGACACGGATTGTCGGGTACACATGTTTTTCACCAAGTTTTAATATCGCCACGTCTTTGCCGGGGATCGGGTTTCCCATTGTTACCAGCGTGGCGGGTATCACCATTGGCACGATCTTCCCGCTATCGCCTGATACGCCAAGAACCACGCTGAAATCCTTTTGAATATTTCCCACTTCCAGTGTCTGTGAAAAATACCAGGAATTGGCATTCGTCAGGGCTTTGGCTTCTTCTTCCGAGAGTTTTCGTCCCATCGTCTTTTCCACATCGGCTTTATCGGCTTCGATGATCTCCTGGAAAGCCTGTTCGGCAAAGCTTTTTTTCGTATCCTCATCATTTTCATCCACGACATGGGCATTCGTAATCACGTTCCCATCCGGGGTGACAATAAACCCGGAGCCGATCATGGTCGTGTTCAGTTCTTTTGATATGGTTTCTGTGCCTTTCATCAGGTATTGATTGATGTCTTTACAATACGTCATGATAAAAACATTCCAGAATACATCATTGGTATAACGGTTCTCATCCGTCAGTTGCTGCCGGATCTGCTGTGCCAGGGCCCGGACGGCATCATCATTGGTAACCGGTTGCACGGCGGTCACAGTACCTTTGTAGCTGGCTTGTATCATCACGGTGCCGGGTTTGTTCCGCTCCGCGATCTGGACGGGTGTCAGGTTATTGTCCTGACAAAAACACAAAAAGGAGAAAAGAAAAGCAGGCAGGAAAATGAGCTTCTTCATATCAGTTGGTTTATGATGAAGTAAAGATACTTTAACGGGGCAAAATTTCTTCACGGTTGCAGCCTTACAAATTATTTTGACAGGAGGTAGTCGATCGCCAGCTCATATCCTTTCAAACCAAGACCGATTATACTTCCTACCGCTTTACCGCTTACGTGGGAGATCTTGCGGAAATCTTCCCGCGCTTGCACATTGGAAATATGCACTTCTACCACCGGTGTTTTCAGAGCGGCTACTGCATCGCCGATGGCAACCGAAGTATGGGTGTACCCTCCGGGGTTAAACACGATACCGTCATGGTCAAAACCCACCCGCTGCAGTTCGTTGATCAATTCTCCCTCCACATTGCTCTGGTAATAGGAGATCTCGTGACCGGCATACTTTTTTTTTAATTGCTCCAGGAACTGTTCAAAAGAGATATTCCCGTAAATATCAGTTTCTCTTTTGCCCAGCAGGTTCAGGTTGGGGCCGTTGATGATGGCAATCTTCATGACACGAATTACACGAATTATCACGAATTATTCGAAAATAATTGAGAGGATCAGTTTGAATGAGCCTTGATGAGTGCCATGAACTCATCAAATAAGTATCGGCTGTCGTGCGGACCGGGGGTAGCTTCCGGGTGGTATTGAACGGAGAAGGCAGGTTTGTCTTTTACCCGGATGCCTTCGATGGAATGATCGTTGAGGTTGACATGGGTCACTTCTATATGTGAAGCTTTTTTAACGGCTTCAGGGTCTACCCCGAAACCATGGTTCTGGGTGGTGATCTCTGATCTCCCTGTAATAAGATTTTTTACCGGGTGATTCAATCCCCGGTGACCATGATGCATCTTGAACGTGGGAACAGCATTGGCCAGGGCCAGAATCTGGTGACCCAGGCAGATCCCGAACAGGGGTTTATTTTCCTTCAGTATTTCTTTCACGGTTTGAATGGCATAATCCATCGGGGCCGGGTCGCCGGGTCCATTGGAAATAAAATAGCCATGCGGCATAAACTTTTTGACTTCTTCGAATGCAGTTTTGGCAGGGAAGACCTTTACATAAGCTCCTCTTTCCACCATGCAGTTAAGAATATTTTTCTTAATACCATAATCCATCACGGCGATCCGGATGGAAGAGTGCTGATCCCCCAGTTCATAGGCCTCAGTGGTGCTGACCTGTGAAGCCAGTTCCAGTCCATTCATATCCGGTACTTTGGACAATTTCTTTTTCAATGCCCCCATATCCGTGGTTTCAGAAGAAATGATGCAATTCATGGCGCCTTTTGTCCGGATATGCGCCACAAGCGCCCGGGTATCGACCGCTTCAATGGAAACGATCTTATTTGCCTTCAGGTAATCATTCAGCGAGCCTTTGGCCTGTTTGCGGGAATATTGTTCCTCCAGGTTCCTCCCGATCAGACCGCTGATCTTTACATTATCCGATTCCACTTCCTCGTCTTTCACTCCGTAATTACCAATATGGGCGTTGTTCATGATCAGGATCTGCCCGAAATAACTCGGGTCGGTAAACACTTCCTGGTAACCGGTCATGCCCGTGTTGAAACAAATTTCACCCGTGGTGGTGCCGATGGCGCCAAAAGCGCGGCCATGGGCGACGGTGCCGTCGGCGAGTAATAAAACTGCAGGGATAGCAGGATCGTTCATACGGAAAAATGTTTTACAAATAAAATGATTCGGCGATGAAACCGGGGATTTA
>CAYSIU010000093.1:0-5863 GCA_964431095.1 uncultured Chitinophaga sp.
GTGGTAGCGGAAATTGCCCAACAACACCTGTCGCATAAAGCCAACAAAGAATTACGAAAGCTTATCGGGAAAGAGAGTCTCGCCGAATGGGCTAATTGGCCTGATTTTATAAGATCAGATACCACCCATGCATGGGATATGGCTTCCAAATGGCACTATGTAAATATGCCTGCTAATCTCGGCAAAGACGATTTTATTAAAAAGTTGAAAGAGTTGACCGGGGAAAATCTGTATACACAGATCCAGGCGATGGCGGCTCAATTAAAGGACCGTAGCCTGTCTGATGAAAAAAGACGGATCGCCCTTCGGTTCCTGATTCACCTGGTGGGCGATCTTCACCAGCCGCTGCATGTGGGTCGGGAAGAGGACCAGGGTGGCAATAAAATCAATGTTACCTGGTTCGATAAACCGACCAACCTGCATTCGGTTTGGGATAATGGACTGGTAGATCTCCAGCAGTACAGTTATACTGAATACGCACATACACTTGATATCGCCCCGGAATCAGACATCGAGGCCTGGCAACATTCTCCGCTTGAAGACTGGTTTTATGAGTCTTATGTTCTCGCCAATAAAGTATATGCAAATGTTCCCGCGGATGGCAAACTCGGTTACCGGTACAATTATATCTTTAAACAAGACATGGAAATGCAATTGCTGAAAGGAGGTGTAAGGCTGGCGGAAATGATCAACGAGGCGTTCAGGTAAAGCTAACCCGTAACATCGTCAATGATCTTTGCTGAAGTAATGGCACACTGTAAAAAAGAAATTCTTTTTCTCAATCGTTATTTGTTACAGGAAGTAACAAGCGCCCGCAGGGGGAACCGCATGTCGTTATTGCCAAAAGCTTCTGTCAGTTTTATTTTCAGTTCTTCTTTCAATGAGTTGACGATCGCGGGGTCTTTACCGGCTAAAAAAGCACTTATCATCGATCCTTTACTAAAACCATTTACTGTATCATCCGGGTGCTGATAAGAGATCTTTGTGACGGTGCTGATCTGTATATTTTTAAAACCTGCGCTTTCCAACAACTGCTTCAGTTTTTCCCGGTCCTGCATTGCGTGAGGAAGGTCTGTTAACTCAGCAGGAGCATCATCAAAGAATTTATGCAGCACTTGCCGGATCAATACGGCTCTTGGATTGCTTTCTACCGAATCCCAGGTATTGAAAATAAAAGTCCCTCCTTTTTGCAGTACCCTGTTCGTTTCGGTGAGAGCAAGAAGTTTATCCTGAAAGAACATCATACCGAACTGGCAGACGACATGATCAAAACTTCCGGAAGCAAATGGCAGCTTGTGTGCATCCACTACCTGCCATTCCAGTTTTTCATCCTGGATCATTGAGCGCGCTACTTCCATCATGTCTTTGCTGATGTCAGATGCAACCAGTTTACCCCCGGGTGGTACCAGTTTGATAAGGTGCCGGGTAACCCTGCCGGTGCCACAGGCCAGTTCCAGTATATTTTCAATCCTGTCATTTTTTATCCTTTCCACGATATCGAGAGCAAACGGTTCAAATAATACAGGACCCGAGTATTTTTCATAACTGGCCGGCACACTGCCTTCAAAAAAACCAGGAGTGGACATGATATGACTTCGATTTAAAGTGAGGGGCAAAATTAAGTCATGGAAATTGCCGGGATTATCGAATTCAAACCAGTTCCTTTCTGAAATAGTAAGCCTGTTTGAAAAGGCGGTTAAATCACTCAATAATAGCCATGAGGGCGGAGGTTTTGTTTAGGATTCGGGGTTGAATTTTATTCTCCACATTTCACAAAATGTTGTGGAAAACCTTGATTTCCAATTCCTGATATGATGCGGATTATTGTAAATTCGCCCAATATAAATCCGAATCATTGAGACTGAAGAGTTTAGAAATCAAGGGATTCAAAAGTTTTGCTGACAAAACCCAGGTCCGCTTCGATGATAATATCACCGGTATTGTAGGCCCAAACGGGTGTGGCAAATCCAATATCGTGGACAGTATCCGCTGGGTGATCGGGGAGCAAAAGATCAGTCACCTCCGGAGTGAGAACCTGGACAGCCTCGTTTTCAATGGCTCCAAGACACGCAGCGCCTCTGGCCTTGCTGAGGTTAGCCTGACCTTTGAGAACACCCGTAACCTGCTACCCACCGAGTTCAGCACTGTGACTATCACCCGCAAATTTTACAAAAGCGGGGAAAGCGAATACCGGCTCAATGATGTTCAGTGCCGTCTGAAAGATATCCAGAACCTCTTCCTGGATACTGGTATCAGCACCGACAGCTATGCTATCATCGAACTTGCCATGGTCGATGACCTGATCAAGGACAAAGAAGGTAGCCGGCGCCGTATGCTGGAACAGGCTGCCGGTATTTCAATTTATAAGACGCGTAAGAAAGAAGCGAAACTGAAACTGGAAGCGACCGAACTGGACCTTGCCCGCATTGAAGACCTTCTTTTCGAGATCAATAACCAGTTAAAGGCATTGGAAAGCCAGGCAAAAAAAGCGGAGAAGTACCACGAAATAAAAAAAGAATATAGGGAGACCAGCATCGAGCTGGCCAAGGCCTCGCTGGAAGGTTTCAATCTCACCTATAAAGAGCTGAACGACCAGCAGGAGTCCGAAACGGACCGGAGGATAAAGTTCGAAGCGGAGATCGCCCATGATGAAGCTGCCCTGGAAAAGGAAAAACTTGCGTTCATCGAAAAAGAAAAAGCATTACAGGCCATGCAACATGCTTTTAACGAGATGATGCAATCCGTGCGAAGTAAAGAAAATGACAAGAATCTCTCTGCCCAGCGGCTTGAGCACCTGAAAGAAAAAGAGACCAGCATCCAGGAGTTCCTGCAAAATGCAGAAGGACAACAAGCGACCATTGAAGAAAGTATTGGATTTACGAAGGTGCAGGTGGAGGATGAGATAAAGGTTTTTGAAGTGCTGAATGAGCAGCTGATCAAACGGAGAGAAGAAGTGGATGCCAAAAGAAACGTGCTGGATGAGAAGCGTCGCATACTCGATCATCTCCGCAATGAACAGCAGCAGATCCAGCGTAACCAGTTTGACGCAGAAAAGAAGGTGGCCGTTGCCGATAGCTCGGTACAGAACCTGCAACGGGTGATCGCCCAGATAGAAGAAGAAAGAAGATTAAGAGAGCAGCAGCGACAACACCTCGACCAGGAAAGGATCCTTCGTGAAAAAGAACTCACCATCAAACGGGTGGACCTCGACCAGTTGCAAAAGCACCAGGAGTACACCCGGGAACAGATATTGCAGACACAGGCGCTGCTGGATGGCTTGCGAAATGACCTCGCCGAGGAAACCCGGAAACTGGATGCCCGGAAAAATGAGCAGGACCTCTTGAAGAGTATGATCGAATCCATGGAAGGCTATCCTGACAGTGTGAAATTCCTGCACAATAATAAACAGTGGAATTATACTTCACCGATACTTTCCGATATCCTGTATGTAAAGGAAGAGTACCGTACCGCGTTGGAAAACGTACTGGAGCCTTACCTGGGTTATTACGTGGTGAATGATCTGCAGGAAGGTCTGCAGGCGGTGCACCTGCTCGACGAAAATAAAAAAGGGAAAGCCAATTTCTTTCTGCTCGATAAAATAAACGAAGGGAAGGCCGATACCGGGACTCAGCAATTGAACGGAGGCATCCCGGCATTGTCGGTGGTGGAAGTGGAAGGAAAGTATCGCAAGCTGGCGGAACATCTCCTGAATAATGTATTTATTGCCGATACAGAAGATGCCTTGCAGAACAGCAATGGTTTCGTCGTGATCGAGAAGAATGGTAAATATGTAAAGGGAAAGTATTCATTGACCGGTGGCAGCGTGGGTTTGATCGAAGGGAAAAAGATCGGTCGGGTGAAAAACCTCGAAAAACTCCAGGACGAGATCACGGCACAGGCCGCCGTGGTGGAGTTACTCAGGGCGGAGATACAGGCCCGGCATAACGAAGTGATCGCTTTTAATGAGGAACTGAGAGAAACGGCTGTACGGGATACCGAAAAAGAGATCCAGCAACTGACCAACGATGTATTCTCGCTGCACAATAAGCTGGAGAATCTCCATTCAATGCAAACCCATAGCCAGCACCGGCTGGAAGAACTGAACCTGCAAATGCAGCAGACCCACCGTTCCGTGGAAGGAGTGCGTAAACAACTGGCGGATTACAATGAGCAATTACTGGTAAATGCCTCCAAGCTGGCCGATGCGGACGAGGCATTTAAAATATCGGAAGGGAACTATAATGAAACCAACCGCCAGTACAATGAATTCAACCTGGAAGTTACCCGGCAGCAGAGCAAGGTCAGTGCATTGAAACAGGAGCTTGATTTCAAAGGGAAACAGCTGAACGATCTGAAACAACAGATCGGGATGAACAACCGACAACTGAAGGAAACCGGCACCAACATTGAGCAGGCTATCCGGTCCTTACAGGAAACCGGAGAAAGTTTGTTGCAATTGATGAAAGATAAGGATGATGAAGAAAGAAAACTGAATGAGGCGGACCAGGCTTATTATAATTTCCGCAACGAATTGACCGAAAAAGAAAGCGAGATCCGCCACAAAACAAAAGAGAAAGAACAGGTGGACCATATACTGGCAGCGATCAAAGACAGGCTGAATGAGTTGAAACTGCACCTGGCCGGAATGAAAGAAAGACTGGATGTGGAATTCAGGATCAATATTGATGATATACTGGGCGAAGCAAGAACGGGAGAAATACCCATGGAAGAGTTGCAGGAGAAAGTGGAACGGATGAAAAAACGCCTTGAAAAACCCGGGGAAGATAAACCAAACTGCAATCGAGGCGTTTACCGAAATGAAGAAGCGTTACGATTTTATTGTTGAGCAGAAGACCGACCTGGTCACTGCCAGGGATAGTTTGTTGAGGACGATAGAAGAAGTGGAAGCTACGGCCAACCAGAAATTCCTGGAAACCTTCCATTTGGTGAGGGATAATTTCCAGAAAGTATTCCAGACATTGTTTACCGAAGATGACCAGTGCGACCTGGTCCTGGAAACACCCGAGAACCTTGCCGAAAGTGGTATCGACGTCATTGCCAAGCCTAAGGGTAAGCGTCCTACTTCATTGACCCAGCTCAGCGGTGGTGAAAGAACACTGACTGCGACTGCCCTGTTATTTGCCATCTACCTGATCAAACCTGCTCCGTTCTGCATCCTGGATGAAGTGGATGCACCCCTCGACGATGCCAACGTGGGCAAATTCACCAATATGATCCGCCAGTTCAGCCAAAACTCGCAATTCATCATTGTTACGCATAACAAAATGACGATGAGTACGGTCGATGTCATTTATGGCGTGACGATGCAGGAACCGGGTGTGAGCAAATTAGTCCCGGTTGATTTCAGGAGCCTGGAGGCAAATTAGACAATCGTGAATAGTGAATCGTCAATCTGGAATAAAATCATTCTTCCACATCTCCGGCCTTTTGCTGCTGCCTTACTTTTTGTTTGCGGATCAGGTCTGATTTTACTTTGTGGACAAAAGCACTCAGCATGAAATAAACACCGGCACAGAGAAGCAATGATGCAACGATCCCCCAGAAATACCAGTCATCGTATTTGGTTCTTTCAAAACAGGCGAATAAGATGATCATGATGCTGGCAATAAGAAGGCTGAAGCCCAGCAGCAGTTTGGTGATGTATTTTTCTTCGTGTTTGTTTGACATACAGGTTAAGGAGGACAGTAGTCGCCAAAAATAAGGAAAAAATAATCTTGTGTTAAGGGTCCTGCTCTGCATAACATGATCTTTTATTCCTTTGTTACTTTTGATATAGCAAAGTTTTATGATGAAAAAAATGATCTTGTTGTTTTACGGGGTTCTTGCTGGTTTTGCAGGTCTT
>CAYSIU010000093.1:5873-8431 GCA_964431095.1 uncultured Chitinophaga sp.
GGGTAAGGAGGGAATAGTAATAGCCAAAAATAAGGAAAAAATAATCTTGTGTTAAGGCTCCTCCTTCGCATCAACGATCTTTTATTCCTTTGTTACTTTTGATATGGCAAAATTTTATTATGAAAAAAAGGATCTTGTTGTTTTACTATGTTCTTGTGGGTTATGCAGGTCTTGCTCAAACAGCGCCTGAAGGGCTGTTTATTAATTCGAAAGCCCCGGATTTCAAAGGGAAGGACCAGGCGGGCATGGAAATACATCTGAAAGACCTCTTGAAAAAAGGGAAAGTAGTGCTGCTGTTTTACCGGGGCTATTGGTGCCCCTATTGCAACAGGTTCTTGTCGCGATTGGAGGATTCATTGCCAATGATAAAGGCAAAAGGGGCCTCGTTAATCGCCGTTTCGCCGGAAAAACCTGAAAACATCTCCAAAACCGTAGAGGCAACAAAAGCGGAATATCCCGTTATTTATGACGAAGCCCTGAAGATCATGAAAGCCTATGATGTAGCATTTGAAGTGCCTGAGAACACGATCACCCGTTACCGCAACTCGAATATCGATATCCTGAAGATCAACGGGGATAATGGTAAATATCTTCCCATACCTGCTGTCTATATTATTGACGAGGAATCTACCATTCGCTATCGTTTCTTTGAACCGGATTATAAGAAGAGGCCGAATGTGAAAGACCTGCTGGATAACTTATAAGGAGTGTTCGGGATCATTTCCAAACAATTTTCCCCACTTTGCCATTTGCCCCGGCTAAATAAACAGCCCCGCCCAGTTTGGATGCCCGGCATACATGGAAACCTTCTTTACTGATCAATTGCCATATTTTGCCACCATCAATCGTATGATCCACACCATTAAGCCCACAGGCAAAAGCTTCGACCTTGGAAAAATATTCAACACAACTCCGGTAACCATGGGGTGGCGTAAGTGGTGCATTCCAGGTAGCACCGCCATCATTGGTATAAAAACAATTTTTATAACTGGATGAATCGATCGTGAAATCGCCCCCTACTATGATCATTCTTTTCCCGCCTTTCAACTTGAACTTATCCCACACAGCCAATGAATTGGTCCCGGTTGTTTGTTTGCCCTGCACGATCGGCAGGACAATAGGTTCTCTTTTTGTGAATAATCTTGATCTGGTGCCGCCGCTCACGAATACCGCTTCATCCCTGTCGAGCGCGCGGACATTGGTGCCGCTGGCGGCAAAACAAGCTTCCCCACTGTCGGCAAGGGGTCGTTTATCAAAGGGGATATCCTGCCAGGAATCACCACCATTGAAGGTCCGGGTCACGAAGAACCGGCCATCGACCGGGTCACCAATGGCGATTCCGGCATCGTCGTTCCAAAATTCCATGGCATCGAGGAACATGCCCTTTGTTTTGTTTTCGTACACCACTTTCCAGCTTTCCCCTCCATCGTTTGTCTTTAAAATATACGCAGGCTCGGCAATGCCCATGACCACAGCCGTTGCAGCATCGAAAGCTTCAATATCCCTGAAATCCGTTTTTTCGAATCCCTTCAGCACCCACCATTTCCAGGTTTTACCTCCATTGGTGGTCCGGCCCACCGTGCCATTGCTTCCGCTGACCCATACCACGTTATCATTTACTACGCTCAGCCCACGGAGACTGCTATTGGTGCCCGATACGAGTAACTCTACATGCGGTGGTTGTGATTGTAACAATAAAGGCAGCAGCAACAAGGAGATAGGGAACAGGAGGGTTCGTTTTTTCTTCATAGATCGTGTTACAGGCTTCAATATAATCAGTTTGGGTCATATTTGATCATCGCTTCCCTCAACTGTTGCCATCATTAATTCCCCTTGCAATCATTTTTTGAGGGGTGGTTTTTCTATTCATAATAAGCCGGTTAAAGTGTTTTCCACAGGTTATTCCCCTTTCCGCTATAAGCATCATTTTTTTATTCACCGGGTTAAACTCTTTCGTATTTTCTGGATCGAAGTGCCGGATAACCTGCCGGCTGCATTTTCCGGCCCCGGGCCCATCGGGACTCCTGGATGGAGGGTAAGAGCGCCGGCATGTTGTGAATGACCGGGAAACGAACCCGATAATAAAATACCCACCTGAACGTTTTCATTTGTATCGGTTTATCCAAAAAAAAGAACTGGTTTTCCATGATAATCAATCAAGTCGCCTTATTTCCTGACCACCCCGTACTGTGCCGGTTAGCAAAATAGTCTTATTTTTAAGGGTTGAATTAATTCCGCTTTTATGAAAAAACAATTTACTTTTTACTGGTTGCTGTTGGGATTGATCGTGCTGCTGGGATGCCAGAAAGAATTCAGCTTTGAACTCAGCAACAACCCGTCTGTCGGAGGCCTCCAGAAAGACAGTACGGGCGATTGCCTTCCAAAAACGGTAAATGGGACTTATACGGTTGGACAGGCGCTTGTTGCTACTACCAATACGATCACCGTTCAGGTCAATGTTACCAAAACCGGTTCTTTTACAGTGAACACGGACACGGTGAATGGTTATTTTTTCCGGGCTACCGGTCTTTTCACTACGCTTGGATCCAATACAGTTA
>CAYSIU010000094.1:0-8398 GCA_964431095.1 uncultured Chitinophaga sp.
TATTTCCTGAATCTTTAGGGGGGGTACCGGTAAAAGCCGTGGTTGATGGAGAAGTAACTGCAGTTTATAGTCTTGGATACGGGATGACTGCCACCTTCCGCCACGGTAAATATTTTACGACCTACAGTAACTTATCCGGGGTAACAGTCACCAAAGGTGCCACGGTAAAAACGGGACAACAGATCGGGCGGGCAGGGAAAGATGATGATGGAAACGGGGGACAGGTTGATTTTATTCTCATGATCGAAACCCGGAATGTGGATCCGCTTCCCTGGCTGAGGAGATAGAAGTCAGGAGTCAGGAAAGAGAAAATAAAAAACAATTACTATTCCGGTGTATTGTATCGCCGGAATTTTCATTACAGGAATCGTTGATAAAGATTTTCGTAAACCGGAACGATATTGTGGATGTCGAATTTTTTAGCATGCGCTTTGGCTCTTTGTTTGAATTCATTCAGTGTTTTTTGATCTTTTAGAATGCTCAGCGCCTCTTCACTCATCGCCGGTACATCACCTACCGCGGCCATATAACCTGTTTTGCCGGGGAGATTGATCTCGCTTAATCCCCCAGCATTGGTGGAGATAACAGGCACACCGGCAGCCATGGCTTCCAGGGCGGCCAATCCGAAACTCTCGTATTCCGAGGTCAGCAGGAAAAGATCGGCAATGGCTAAGATATCTTCCATTTGTTCCTGTTTCCCTACAAAACGGATTTCTTCGAAGATACCCAGTTCGCGGGCCAGGTCCTCTGCGGTGGAACGTTCGGGCCCATCGCCTACAAAGAGCAGCTTCCCGGGGATCACTTTATTTACATTGTCAAATATCTTTACTACATCCTGCACTCTTTTTACTTTCCTGAAGTTAGAGGCATGTAACAGGATCCTTTCTCCATTCGGCGCGATCACTTTTTTAAATGCATCAATGGGTTTGCGGGAGAAACGTTCTACGTCCACAAAGTTGTAGATCACTTCAATTTCTTTTTCGATAGAAAAGGTCTTGTAGGTCTCATCCCGCAGGTTATTGGATACCGCCGTAATGGCATCGCTTTGGTTAATGGAAAAAGCTACCACCGGTGCATAGGTTTTATCCCTTCCCACCAGCGTAATATCCGTTCCATGCAGCGTGGTAATGACCGGGATGTTCTTTCCTTCTTTTTTCAGGATCTGTTTCGCCATATAGGCCGCTGATGCGTGTGGTATGGCATAATGCACATGCAGCAGGTCAAGATGATTGTTCTTGATCACATCCACCATCGTGCTGGCCAGTGCTGTTTCATAGGGGGGATAATCAAACAACGGGTAGGTAGGCACCTGCACTTCATGATAGAAAATATTAGGAATAAACCCGTTGAGCCTCACCGGTTGCTGGTAAGTGATAAAATGAACGCGATGACCTTTTTGTGCAAGTGCTTTCCCCAGTTCGGTAGCCAACACGCCCGAGCCACCAAAAGTAGGATAACATACAATGCCGATATTCATAAATGACCGTTGCTGAATCAGAAACTAAGATAACAGATTTACGCCTGTTTGGTTTACCGCTTATCTTAATTATTTATGCTGATTTTTGGGTTTCTGTTAACTTTAGCGAAATTCATTGCATGAGGAAGTTTATATTATTGATCGCTTTATTACTTGCAGGGATCCACTTGTTTGCCCAAAAAGAAGATTCAGTATTTATAAAACGGATTTCAGATGAAATACTGACAAACGGGAAAGCCTATGAAAACCTCCGCGTATTGACCAAACAGGTCGGGGGGAGGCTTTCAGGCTCACCGGCGATGGTAAAGGCGGAACAATGGGGACTGAAAACAATCCAGGAAAGCGGTGCCGACAGAGCCTGGTTGCAGGAATGCATGGTACCTCACTGGGTAAGGGGTGGTAAAGACATGGCAGAAGCGTTATTCAACAGTGCCGTACCGCGAGCCAGGAACCTGTTGCTGCATAAAAGACCACTCGATGTTCTTGCATTGGGCAACTCAGAAGGGACGGGAATGAAAGCGGTGACCGCCAAAGTGGTACTGGTGAATTCTTTTGATGAACTGGAAAAGAAAAAAGACTCGCTGAAAGACAAAATCGTTTTTTATAATTATAAATTCAACCCCACTTTTATCAATACTTTTCAATCGTATGGTGACGCAGTAAAGTATCGTGGCCAGGGACCGAGCCGTGCAGCTAAATACGGTGCAGTAGCTGTTATTGTCAGAAGTATGAGCCATAGTGTGGATAATTACCCGCACACAGGGGCTATCCGCTACGACAGCGCGTATGCGAAAATTCCTGCCCTGGCGATTGGGCTACAGGACGCAGACTGGTTGAGCAAACAGATGGAGGAAAACCGTATCCAAAGCATCACGCTGAAAACGAATGCGCATTTTCTCCCTGATACCATCGGTCATAATGTGATCGGGGAGCTGACTGGCACAGAATTCCCGAATGAGATCATTACCATTGGCGGACATCTCGATAGCTGGGATCCCGCCGAAGGGGCACATGATGACGGCACCGGATGTGTTCAAACGATAGAGATACTAAGAGCTTTCAAAGCCTTGGGGTATAAACCCCGGCATACCATCCGGTTTGTTTTGTTTGCCAACGAAGAAAATGGTGGACACGGGGGAGATAAATATGCCCAGGAAGCAAAAGCGAAAAATGAGAAACCTGTTTTCGCGCTGGAATCAGATGAAGGGGGTTTTGCACCCCGGGGTCTCAGCCTTACAGGAACCGACGCACAGTACCAGAAATTCCTGTCGTGGAAAGACCTGATCGCTCCTTATGGATGCAGCGAGTTCAGAAGGGGAGGAGGCGGTTCGGATATCGGTCCGCTTAACAGGACATTTAATACAGCTACCGCAGGTCTCAATCCTGATTCGCAGCGTTATTTCGATATTCATCATTCGCGGAATGATGTATTTGAGAACGTAAATAAGAGAGAACTGGAACTGGGAGCCGTCAATATGGCCGCTCTGATTTACCTGGTGGATAAATACGGACTATGAGCGGGTATTATGAAGCCAGGAAAGACGATTTTTTAATAAGTACAGATCCTTCCTTACTGGAGATAGACATCATTCATAGTTATCTGTCGGGTCAATCGTATTGGGCCAATGGGATCCCCAGGGAAATAGTGGAAAGATCGATCACCCATTCATTATGTTTCGGGGTTTACCGCCAGGGACAGCAGGTAGGGTTTGCAAGGGTGGTGACCGACAAAGCTACTTTTGCGTGGCTGGCAGACGTGTTTATCATGGAATCCGATAGGGGCAAAGGGCTATCAAAATGGTTGATGACCATCATCCAATCCCATCCTGACTTACAGGGCTTTCGCAGGTGGATGCTCGGGACCCGCGACGCACATGGATTGTATAAACAATTTGGCTGGACAGAATTGGATGAAGAAACGAAAAGAAGACTCATGCAGCGGCACTTCAAAGATATTTATCGGAAAAAATGAGATCAGCTGCCCAGTAACTTCCGGAGTGCCGTATTGACTTTTTCAAAAGGAAAAGACCTGATCACAGACTGCATTTGTTGCCTGATCTGTTTTGTACAAAGATTGCCGATGCTTCCTTCATGCTGACCCCTCCCTGTCTCCCTCCCGGAAGAAGGGGTAAAAGTGCCATCCTGAACTTTAGCCCCCACGATTTTGTATGCTTCCCTGAAGGGAGTTCCCTGAAGGACTAATTGGTTGACCTCTTCCACAGTAAACAAGTATTTATATTTTTCATCGGCCAGGATGTCTTTTCGTATCTCGATATGAGATAACATCAGTCCCGCCATTTCCATACAATCCATCAATGTCCTGAAGGCAGGAAATAAATGTTCTTTCAGCAACTGAAGATCCCGGTGATAACCCGAATTAAGGTTAGTGGTCATTATGATTATTTCATTGGGCAGGGCCTTCACCTGATTACAATGGGACCGGATGAGTTCAAACACGTCTGGGTTCTTCTTATGCGGCATGATACTGCTGCCCGTGGTCAATTCGTCCGGGAAACTGATAAATCCAAGGTCCTGGTTTAAATATAAACAAACGTCCATGCTGAGTTTAGCGAGCGTATCGGCCACATTCGCCAGTGCCTGTGCGACGATCCGCTCTGTTTTTCCCCTTCCCATCTGGGCATAGACTACATTATAATTCAGGTCGTCAAAACCCAGCAATTGGGTGGTCAATGTCCTGTTGATCGGGAAGGTAGAACCATAACCAGCTGCTGAGCCGAGCGGGTTTTTATTTACGACATCATAAGCTGCCTTCAGCGTGATGGAATCATCCACCAGGCTTTCTGCGTAAGCACCGAACCACAAACCGAATGAAGAAGGCATCGCAAGCTGGAGATGCGTATAACCTGGCATCAGGTAATCTTTGTAATGCTCACTTTGGGTTTGTAACAGCTCAAAAAAGTACTGGATGGCTTTCAATAGCCCTTCTATTTCATGCCGAAGGAATAATTTTATGTCTACCAGCACCTGGTCATTGCGGCTGCGGGCGGCATGGATCTTTTTCCCCGTATCACCCAGCTTTTGCGTGAGCAGCAGTTCGATCTGCGAATGGACGTCCTCGACATCATCGTGGATGGTGAATCGTGACCCGCCGGCTTCCGGGTCGTGAATAGTCTTATAAATGACCCGGAGTTCTTTGATCAATTGTTCTTTTTCTTCTTTTTGAAGAAGCCCCACCGTTTCCAGCATCATCACGTGTGCCAGTGAGCCCAGCACATCAAAAGGAGCCAGCATCAGGTCAAACTCCCTGTCGTTCCCGACTGTAAAACGTTCTACTTCTTTTAAACTGCCCTTGTCTTTTTCCCAGAGTTTCATACAAATTGATTTAAGAGCCGGATGTAGAGATCAATACCGTTTTTGATTTCATCAATATAAATATACTCATCTGCGGTATGACTGCGGGAAGAATCACCGGGTCCCATTTTTAAGGCCGGGAAAGGCATCAGGGCTTTATCCGAAGTAGTGGGAGAGCCGTAATAGGACCTCCCCAACTCCAGTCCCGCCTTTACCAGCGGGTGGTCAAGAGCAATGAAGGTAGAACGATAGCGGGTACTGCGGGGTTTTACTTCAGCTATAACATTTTCCTGTATGATCGCCAGTACTTCCTCAAAACTGTAGCGTTCATTGATCCTTGTATCCACTACGAACCTGCATTGGGCGGGCACCACATTGTGCGCTTTATTGGATGTTTCGATAACTGTCACGGTCATCTTATTTGCGCCCAGCAGCTCCGACACTTTGGGGAATTGGTAATTCCTGAACCAGTCAATATCTTTTACTGCATTGTAAATAGCGTTCTCGCCCTCGTTCCTCGCTGCATGACCGGCTTTTCCGGGGCTGGTACAATCCAATACCATCAGCCCTCTTTCTGCTACAGCCATCAGCATTTTCGTTGGCTCGCCAACGATCGCGCAATCGATCCGGGGCAAATGGGGTAATGTGGACTCAATGCCGCCGGTTCCCGAAGTCTCTTCTTCAGCAGTTGCCGCAATGATCACATTGTATTTCAGATCTTTTTTATCATGGAAATGCAGGAAGGTGGCGATCAGGGAAACCAGGCAGCCACCTGCATCGTTGCTTCCGAGTCCAAATAGTTTTCCATCTTCCTCCACCGGTATAAAAGGGTCTTTGCTGTATTGTGAATTCGGCTTTACCGTGTCGTGATGTGAATTGAGCAGCAGGGTGGGTCTCTTCTCGTCAAAATATTTATTCGGTGCATAGATGTTATTGCCCGTTCTTTTGGCCTCGATATTCCTGGCCAAGAGGAATCTTTCAAGGGCGGCTGCAGTCCGGTCTTCCTCTTTGCTGAAAGAGGGAATCGCGATCAGCTCTTTCAATAAACCGATCGAATCATGCTGTAATATGCTTAAATCCTTACTCATCGACAATGGTTGTTCCCGCTGTTCCGGCAATCAGTTCTTTCAGGTCCTCTGCTTTACCGATTATAACTTTTTTCACCCCGCTTTTCAATGCTGCAAAAGCATTATCCAGTTTGGGCAGCATGCCCGCCACAATTTTACTCCCTCCGCCGGGAGCTGAGCCGGCTGGCTGCTTTAATTGCTCGTAGTATGCCCGGTTTAGTTTTCTAACAGCGGTTGATTCGTCATTGACATCCAGTAACACGCCTTTTTTTTCGAAGGAATAGATCAGTTCCACCTGGTAGAGATTGCTCATTGCTTTGGCTACTTCCTGGGCAATGGTATCTGCATTGGTATTTAAGAGCTGACCCTGCTGGTTGTGCGTAATTGGGGCCAATACGATCGTGATATTCTGCTCCAGAAGATTTTGCAGCAAACCAGTGTTAATAGCGTCCACATCACCTACAAAACCATAATCAATCACCGGGTGTGCTCTTTTGTGTGCCAACACAGCATCGCCATCAGCACCGCAAAGGCCGATCGCATTACAATTGGCGGCTTGCAGTTGCGCTACGATACTCTTATTAATATACCCCCCGTAGACCATCGTGACGATCTTCAATGTTTCTTCATCCGTGATCCTACGCCCCTCCACTACCCGTTGGGGGATTTTCAGTTGTTCGGCGATCCGGGTAGCCAGCTTACCGCCACCGTGCACGAGTATTTTTTTATCGTCAATAGATGCAAATTCTTTGAGGAATACTGAAAGTTTTTTTTCATCATCGATGATGTGACCACCGATCTTTATAACGTACAGTTTAGTCATGGTGTTTTAGCATTTCCGAAAGCACCGCCTGCGCCGCCCAAACCCGGTTGGCCGCCTGCTCTGTCACGATGCTCATCGGGCCGTCCAGTATTTCATCACTCAACTCCACATTTCTTCTTACGGGCAGGCAATGCATCACTTTGGCATGGTTCGTATGCATCCATCTTTTATGTTTGAGTTGCCATTTAGGATCATTCGTATAGATCTTCCCGTAATCATGGTAGGTGCTCCAGTTCTTGACATATACAAAATCAGCGTCTTTCAACGCTTCTTCCTGGTCGTGCAGTATGCTGGCGCCCTGCGTGAACTCTTCACCCAATTCATAATCCTCGGGATGGGTAATGATAAAATCAGCTTTTCCCCAGCCATTGATCCACTGGGCAAAACTGTTGGCCACGCACTGGGGCAGTGGTTTTATATGCGGGGCCCAGCTCAGCACAACACGTGGCTTTCTTTTTTCCTTGAAATTTTCAGTGATCGTAATGATATCCGCCAGGCTCTGCAAAGGATGCAAAGTAGCACTCTCAAGGCTCAGTACCGGGATACCGGCATACCGGATGAATTGTTGGATGTGTAACTCGCTGTAATCTTCTTCCCTGTTTTTCAGGGAAGGAAAGGTTCGTATTGCCAGGAAATCAAAATATTTCCCCAGGATCGGTTCGGCCTCTTTTCAATTTTCCACCGTATTGCCGCTCATGATGGCCTCCTCCTCAAATTCCAGGGCCCAACCTTCACTCCCCACATTAAACACGATAACCTCCATGCCCAGGTTATGCGCGGCCACCTGGGTACTTATCCGGGTGCGCATGCTGGGATTGAGAAACAAGCAGCCCAGGCGCTTATGGGAACCAATGGTTTTGTCAGCAAAAGGATCGGCTTTATAAGCCAATGCTTTTTGCACCAAAGCGTCGATATTGCCGACATCCTTAACAGAAACAAAATTTCTCATTTTAATCAGCCGGGGTTGTGACCATGGTTTGTAATTCTTCTTTCACACTATCCATAAACTGCTCTGCATCTCTTTTTTTCAATGCCAGGGAAGGTAATAAGCGGATCACATTGGGTTTTGACTCACCGGTGAAGATCTTCTGATTCCATAAAAGGTTTTTCCGCAGGTTCTTCCATTTATCCGGTACATCGAACCCGATCATCAATCCACGGCCCCTTACATTTTTCAATTGTGGAATTTTTTCCAGTTCATTTTTCAGGTATTTACCAACCATCACCGCATTTCCCATCAGTTTTTCTTCTTCTATCACTTCCAGTACCGCCAGTGCTGCCGCACAGGCAAGGTGGTTGCCACCAAATGTAGTACCGAGTTGGAAATGTTTGGGTTTGATATGTGGCGCAATAATGATTCCGGCCACCGGGAAGCCGTTCCCCATCCCCTTGGCCATGGTATAAATATCTGCATTCACCCCTGCAAAATCATGACTGAAAAACTTACCACTTCTTCCATAGCCGCACTGCACACTGTCGGCGATATAGACCGCTTCGTATTCGTCGCAAAGGGACCGTATTCTTCTCAGGAAAGATTCTTCGGCTACATGGATGCCCCCCACGCCCTGGATACCTTCAATGATCACAGCTGAGATATCTCTTCCCTGCTTTTCAAAACATTGACGCAGGGCATCTTCATCATTAAAGGGAAGGAAAATTACCTTGGCGGTTTTATTGACCGGGGGTAATAAATTTTTATTATCTGTTTCTGCAACCCCC
>CAYSIU010000095.1:0-8370 GCA_964431095.1 uncultured Chitinophaga sp.
CGACACGCTTTGCGGTTTTTCTAGAACATTAACAACTAACGTTACCATTATTTCCTTGCCGATTGTGAAGGCTTATAAATCCAATGATATTGACTGTGTAATACCCCAAAGTCAGCTGAATGCATCTGGTGCCCTCCGGTACAGCTGGACTCCTGTTCTTTATCTCAACAATCCGAACATTTCCAGCCCTATTGCAACCCCACTCGTATCGATAAAATATATAGTGAAAGGGATTGATGCAAACAACTGCAATAATTATGACAGTATAACAGTAAATGTAACAACAGCAAACAAAGGCGGTTACGTGATGCCAACTGCATTTACACCTAATAATGACGGGTTGAATGATTGTTACAGGATAAAATTCTGGGGTATTATTCAAGAGCTTGAATTCAGTATTTACAACAGGTGGGGCGAAAGAATATTCTTTACAAGAAATCTTTCCGATTGCTGGGATGGGACTTACAGGGGTGTACTCCAAGGAACCGGGGTATATGTATATATGATAAAGGCAAAAACAACTTGCGATGACTATATTTTCAGAAAAGGCACATTTGCTTTAATCAGGTAGTTGCAGATCATCCCGCCTGGTTACAAACAACATCAATTCCTTCCCTTCTTCCACGATCGATCCCGCCGGCCGGAAACCCGCCTTTAATAATACCTTTTGTGAAGCAATATTGGGGATCTCGGTAACTCCATAGATCTCCGGTAAACGATCCGTGGCAAAAAAATATCCTAAACCGGTCTTTGTAAGCTCCGTGGCAAAACCCTTTCCCCAATTCTCCGGTGTCAAAGAGTAGCCTAACTGAATTTTTTCCGGTTGAGAAGGAATGGGAATAATGGCAAAAGAACCTACAAAACAACCGGTCTCTTTTTCTATCACCGCCCAGCGCCCCCTGCAGGGGTTTTGCTGGTAATAAGTAATGTTCTCGGTAAGAAACACATCACTTTCTTCCTTTGAACTTACCGGGCGGATATACTGCATGACGGTTTCGTTCCCGTTTAACAGGAAGAAGTTGTCGCTGTCTTTCTTTGTGTAACGACGGACGATCAATCGCTCCGTTTCAAAGATTATTGTGCTTATTAGTTTATTCATACGTAAAACCGGCGCACTTTGAAAGTCTTTACAGGTCCTGTCCCGGTATCAGGGAGCTGCTTCCTTATGAATTTCCGAACTGAAATGAAACTCAATTTCGGGGTTATTTTTTCTTTCGGTATCCAGGAACCATTCGCTTTGTGCCAGGTATACCTTATGCCCGTCCTTGTCTTCCGCCATATTGGCCTGTTTGAACCGGGCGAAATCATCCAGTTTTTTTGGATTCTTGCTGGTAAGCCAGCAGGCTTTATAAAAAGGCAGCGCCGTAAACTGAACTGATGCGCCATATTCATGCAGCAGGCGGTATTGTATCACTTCAAACTGCAGTTCGCCCACACAGCCGATGATCTTTTTGGCGCCGCCAAACTGGGTAAAGAGCTGGGCTACCCCTTCATCGGTCAGTTGCAACAATCCTTTTTCCAGTTGCTTGGTCTTCATCGGGTCCCTATTCACCACTTCCTTGAATATCTCAGGTGAAAAAGAGGGGATCCCTGTAAAATAAAAGTCTTCCCCTTCTGTGAGTGTATCCCCAATCTTAAAATTTCCCGTATCAAACAAACCCACCACGTCACCCGCGTACGCATCTTCAATGATGCTTTTATCCCTTGCCATAAAAGAATAAGGATTGCTGAACCGCACATCTTTATCCAGCCGCACATGATGGAAATATTTATTCCGTTCAAACTTCCCCGAACAAACCCTCAGAAATGCGATACGATCCCGGTGTCGGGGGTCAAGATTGGCATGGATCTTAAAAACAAAGCCGCTGAGATTGTCTTCTTCCACATCGACCTTTCTCAGCGTGGTCTCCCGGCTCCTGGGTACAGGCGCGATCCGGATAAATGTGTCAAGCAATTCTTTTACGCCGAAATTATTGATGGCACTTCCAAAAAATACCGGGGCCACTTTACCGGCAAGGTAATCCTGTACTTTCAGTTCTCCATGCACCCCGTCCACCAGTTCCACATCTTCTCTCAATTGCACGGCGTCCTTTTGTCCCAGTTTCTCTTCCAATAAAGCGGTATGCAGGTCGGCGACAGCGAACACGTCTTCATCGGTTGTTTTGGTATTGGCCATGAACAGTCGCAGGTTCTTATCGTGCAGGTTATACACGCCTTTGAATTCTTTCCCGCTATTGATGGGCCAGGTCATGGGGTGGAGCTGAATAGATAATTCTTTTTCGATCTCTTCCAGCAGTATAAAACGGTTCTTCCCATCGCGGTCGAGCTTATTGATGAACACGATCACCGGGGTGTCCCGCATCCGGCAGACTTCCATCAAACGCCTTGTTTGTTCCTCCACCCCGTTCACGCTGTCAATCACAAGGATCACACTATCCACTGCGGTCAGTGTACGGAAGGTATCTTCAGCAAAATCTTTATGGCCCGGAGTATCGAGAAGGTTGATGAGAATATCCCTGTACTCAAAACTCATTACGGACGTGGCCACCGAGATGCCCCGCTGGCGTTCGATCTCCATAAAATCGCTGGTCGCGAATTTTTTGATCTTATTGCTTTTCACGGCCCCGGCCACCTGGATGGCCCCTCCGAATAAAAGAAACTTTTCCGTCAATGTTGTCTTTCCTGCATCGGGGTGGCTAATGATGGCAAAGGTTCGTCTTCTTTGTATTTCGCTATGATATTTCATTACCGGCTCGGTTGGGTCAATAAGGTCGCAGCATTAAATGACTTTTAAAACGTGCAAAGGTAAGGCTTAAAGAGGAGTTGAACAGAAGAAACAGCAGGTCGTATCTTTATACCATGTTTCGCCGCTCGATAGAGATCGTTACCAGCAGTTTTACAATGGCACTGCAGGAATTGTGGAAGAACAAGCTCCGGACCTTCCTTTCCCTTTTCGGCGTTACGATCGGCATTTTTTGCATCATTGGGGTGCTGGCCACCGTACAAAGCCTCGAACATAATATCCAGAATGAAGTAAAAGCATTGGGAACAAACACCATCTACCTCGATAAATGGGATTACAGCCAGGGCGATTTCAGTGAACGATGGAAATATGAGAAACGGCCACCGCCAAAATATGAGGAACTGAAACAGATCAAAGAAAGAACCCCCGCGGCCAAATACATCGCTTTTGAGATCAATGTGAACGACAAGGTGGAATTTGAGAACAGTGATTTGTCCGGAGTTAATCTTTATGGAATGAGCAATGAATTCCAGCATATCCAACCGGTGGATACAAAAACGGGCCGGTATATATCTGACGCGGAATTTGAATTAGGGAGTAATGCGTTTGTGATCGGCAATGAAGTGGCTGAAAAACTATTCATTACCCCGGAAAGAGCCATCGGTAAGCAGCTGGCCGCGAGAGGAAAAAAGGGGATTATCGTTGGGGTATTCAAAAAACAGGGCAAGACGATGATCGGGGGCTGGAATTTCGACCAGAGTGTTGTAATGACTTACAAATTTGCACGAACCATCATGGACGAGAGAAAATCCGACCCACTCATCATGGTGCAGGGGCAGGATAAATTGAGCAGCAAGGCGCTCAAAGACGATCTGACCGGGACCATGCGGGCCATTCGCCGCCTCTCCCCTACCGAAGAAGATAATTTTTCACTCAATGATGTAAACGATTTCAGTGATGCCATCAGCTCCGCTTTTGCGAGTCTCAATATCGGCGGTTGGGCCATTGCCGCATTATCGCTGATCGTTGGCATGTTCGGAGTTGCCAATATCATGTTCGTATCGGTAAGGGAACGTACCAGCCAGATCGGTTTGAAGAAAGCGGTGGGCGCCAAGAACCGGGTGATCCTGGCTGAGTTCCTGCTTGAATCTGCATTTCTCTGCATCATTGGTGGTTTAATCGGTCTTACGTTGGTATTCCTGCTGACCAAAGTGCTTACCGGGGCATTGAGTTTCCCGGTTTTCATCTCTACAGGCAATATGGCGCTCGCCATCATCATTTGCATCATTGTTGGGATACTGGCTGGTTTTATCCCTGCAAGACAGGCGGCAAAGATGGACCCTGTTGCGGCGATAAGGAGTACATAAGTTCAAATAAGTCATACCGGTCACATAGGGTGGATTATAGTCAGTAAGTTTGCACAGATCCCACTAATATGACCCGCATTCTTGCGATAGAATCTTCCTGCGATGAAACTGCTGCTGCCGTCTGCGTTGATGGCAAGATCCTTTCCAATCCTATTGCCAACCAGACGGTGCATGAAAAATATGGTGGCGTGGTACCGGAACTGGCCAGCCGGGCACATATGCAGCATATCGTGCCCGTAGTGAGCGCTGCTTTGAAAACTGCGGATTGCGAACTGCATGAAATAGATGCGATCGCTTTTACCCAATCGCCCGGGTTGATCGGCTCCCTGCTTGTGGGAAGCCAGTTCGCAAAATCATTGGCCCTTTCCCTCAACAAGCCACTGATTGCGGTTCACCATATGCAGGCACATGTGTTGGCCAATCTCATTGCGGAATCAAAACCTTCTTTTCCTTTTTTATGCTTGACGGTAAGCGGTGGTCATACGCAGATCGTGGTAAGTGAATCACCCACTAAAATGAAGGTCATCGGTGAGACCATCGATGATGCTGCAGGTGAGGCATTCGATAAATCCGCCAAATTGCTTGGACTGCCCTACCCCGGCGGTCCATTGATCGACCAGCATGCAAAAAAAGGAGATCCCGGCCGTTTTAAATTCCCCGAGCCGCAGATAGCAGGATTGAATTTCAGCTTCAGCGGGCTCAAAACATCGATCCTTTATTTCCTGAGAAATGCAGGGAAAAGTAATGTATATAAAGAGGAAGTGGCGACAGGCGATGAAGAGAGAAAAGAATTTATCAAAAATAACTTACCCGATATCTGCGCATCCATCCAGCACAGGATCGTGACCATACTGCTGAACAAACTGAAAAAAGCCGCTGCGGAAACCGGAATCAGAGATATTTGCCTGGCCGGGGGCGTTTCGGCCAACCGAGGACTGCGCAATGCATTTGAAGAAATGGGTAAAAAAAACAGGTGGGGGACCTTTGTCCCCGATCTTCAGTATTGCACCGATAATGCTGCAATGATCGCGATAACGGGATATTATAAATATATGGAAGGCCAATTTTCAGATCTATCAGTCAGCGCATCTGCCAGATCGGCATGGTAAAATTATATAGAGGACCGCTACAGGCTGCTGGCTACTGGCTGCGGGCTGCTAGCTACAACCTGAGTACCTACTTATTGATCATTGACAATGCCAAATTCCTTTTTCAAATTCAAAGAATTCACCATCCATCAGGGCAAATCGGCGATGAAGGTGACCACGGATACCTGTTTGTTCGGGAGTCTGGCCCCTGCCCTTCCCCGGCGGGAAGAGGGCTTACATGTACTTGATATCGGAACAGGGACAGGGTTACTTGCGCTGATGTATGCCCAGAAAGTACCATTCGCCACTATCGACGCAATCGAAATCGATGAAGAAGCGGCAACGCAGGCCATCGAAAATGTAGAGACGTCGCCATGGAAAGACAGGATCACCGTTATCAATGCCGATGCAAGGACATTTATTTTTTCAAAAAAATACGATCTCATTATCAGCAATCCTCCATTTTATGAAAATGAATTAAAAGGAGACAATAAAAAAAAGAACATCGCACAGCATAATGAAGGCTTGCTGCTACCGGAATTACTGGCCCTCATACAAAAAAACCTGGCGACGAATGGTTGTTTCTACCTTCTTTTACCCTACAAAAGGAACAGGGAGATCAGGGATCTTTTGTTGAAACATGAGTTTGATATCCTGAAAATGATCTTTATACGGCCATCGGTGAAACATGATTATTCCCGCATTATAACCGAAGGGAGGTTAAAAAAAGAGGAGTTAGTGGAGACCAAGATCGACGAGATCTCCATTATTGGTCCGGATCAAAAATATACTGCGGTATTTAAAAAACTGCTAACCGGTTATTACCTCCATTTGTAAGAGACCAGCATCCACCTGATTTTTTCCTCCCTTTCTCTTCCCAGGATAATTTTCGTCCACGGCCCCGCAGTCTTTACCCTTTGAGCAGCACCCGGACGCAGGAAGAATGGCAAAGTTTTTGATTTTACCTGATTATGATCCTATTAGTGTGATGGATTTGAACGGTTTGAAACAAGACTCGGATCAATATTTTTTTCAAACTATAAATACTAAATCATGAAAAACAATCGATTTACACCGCTTTTTGCCTTGTTTTTCGTCCTGGCCTTGTTGACAAGTTGTGCAAAGGATACCCAAAACAGA
This sequence comes from uncultured Chitinophaga sp., assembly GCA_964431095.1. Classification (GTDB taxonomy): domain Bacteria; phylum Bacteroidota; class Bacteroidia; order Chitinophagales; family Chitinophagaceae; genus JJ008. Next base: position 6,339 of record CAYSIU010000095.1, read on the forward strand.
AATTCCGGAGACAGTTCTGTGACAAAGGACCCGGCCAATGGTTCGCCGCAAATCCCTGTTTATAATTACGGGATCATGAAAGGGATCCTGTCCCCCATGCCTAGTTATGCCTCGATTACTGTTTCCAATGACCTGGGGTATTCGGTTCAGAATACACCGGCTGCAGACGGCACATTTTTCATTTCCAAACTACACCCGGCTGTTTATAATGTAAGAATTGCATACTCTATTACAGCGATAGGATATAATAATAATAATAATATCCATTATTATGATATCATGGGAATAAACGTAACAACAGGTACGGTCACAGATTTAGGGACCATTAATCTCCCTTCCAACTGATACTGCTGACAAGTGTTTTCTGAAACAGGTGTGAACCATCGGCGCTTCCCATTTTACATTTACAAACAGGAAAGAATAAATGCATTTCAATTTATTGGAGGAACCCTTAATTCCTGCCCGCAGCATAATCCTGCAAGTAGGCAAATAAAGGGGTCAGTTTTCCATCCTTTGTCATTGTTGCCCGCCTGATAATGTCCGACCCGTTGCCCAAAAGGTCTTCCAATACATGTTTGATCAGTTGTTCGCCAAAATACCTTGATGCATCCCTTGGGAGTTCATTGGGCAGGTTGCCTACCGTCATCACATCGATAGAACCGGGCAAATAAGGCGGTGTTTTCGCAAATGAATTCCTGTCAACCCCATAAACAGGTTCTTCGATGGTCTGGTCGCCGATATTAATCGGCACTGAACCGTTGATGTCATCCGCAATATCGGCAACGGTCTGAATAATGAAGCTCTCGGCTTTTATATCTTCTTTTTCGAACAGCCGGGGAATATTCGTTTCCCAATACACCCCGTTCATCAATATATCGGTTTGCGAAGCGTAGGGAAGGAAGCGGCATTCATATCTTTCCGGGTGCTGGTGGAAATCTTCCCGGCTATAGGGCTCATTTTCTTTTTGTTTATACAGTTCGGCTCCTTTTAACTGGGTGTAAACGGGGTAAGCGAATCGCCTTTTCAGGTAATCATCCGGTTCTACCTCGTGAATACCCATCAGGTTCATGATTTCAAGGATGCCATGGGCCACACGACCCGAACCCGTGACAGCAATCTTTACATTGGGCAGGCGGAGACCGAAATAGGTATGTATCAATTCCCTGAAACTACGTTGTTTGTAAACCCTGTCTAATTTAAAAAGCCCGGTACGGGTTCCATAGGCCATCATGCCATTATGAGCTCCGACCACACCCGCAAAAAAACCGAACCCGATGATCCGTTGTCCATCTTCGTGCTCCAGGCATTCATAATCTATTAAGGTGATCTTTTTATCGAGGATAGCCCTCAGCAATTGTTGATTGCGGGGCTGCTTTTTTTTGGTATGGCTGAAGAACAGGTAGATTTTCCCGGGTATCAACTGTTCAACCGGGACTTCTTTTATCCCGAGTAATATGTCACAGTCACCCAGGTTTTCCTTTACTTCCACACCTGCGGCGATGTATTCTTTGTCCGTAAAACAACGATGGGAGGAGGATTGGACCACGACTTTGACCTGTGGTCCGTTCTTATGTATCCATTTGCATTGGGCGGGTGTCAGTGATACCCTGTTATCGGCCGGAGTTTTTCCTTCTTTAATAAGTCCTATCCTTGTCATATCCGTATTTTTACAAATGCACCGGTACAAGGACAAATGTAATTTTTAAATCCGTAGATACGGCATGAACTATTTTGAACTCTTTGAAATACCGATTCAACTGAAAGTGGATAAAGCAACGTTGCCCGCAAAGTTCTTCGAGCTGAGCAAAAAATACCACCCGGATTATTTTGTGAATGATACCCCGGCAACCCAGGCAGTTGCTTTGGAGAGATCGGCCCTGTTGAACAAGGCCTTTAAGACTTTTCAGAGCCCCGATGAGACCATTAAATATGTACTGCAACTGAAAGGTTTGCTGGAAGAAGAAGAGAAATATGAACTTCCACCGGATTTCCTGATGGAAGTTTTGGAAATCAATGAACAGTTAATGGACCT
>CAYSIU010000096.1:0-8339 GCA_964431095.1 uncultured Chitinophaga sp.
GGCATTGGATGTTTTTCATTTCCAGGCCGGGCGAAACCCGGTCTACAAAGCCTATATCGAAGCTTTACATATCAACCCTTCCCGGGTGAGTTCGTTGGCCGGGATCCCATTTTTACCCATCCGGTTCTTTAAATCTCATTCGGTACAAACTACTGCTTTTGAACCACAGGCCGTGTTTGAAAGCAGCGGTACTACCGGGAGCAACAGCAGCCGGCATTTTGTGAAAGACCTGGCAGGCTATGAAGAAAGTTTAAAAAAAAGCTTTGAACTTTTTTACGGCCCGGTAACAGATTGGTGCATTATCGGGCTGTTGCCATCTTATCTCGAAAGGAAGAATTCCTCACTCGTTTATATGACCGATAGACTGATCCAATGGAGCGGGCATCCGCAAAGCGGGTTTTACCTGGATGAATATGAAAAACTGTCTGCATTAATAAAAGAATTGGAAAGACGAAAGCAAAAAACATGGCTGATCGGGGTCAGTTTTGCCCTGCTGGATCTTGCTGAAAGGGTTTCACAACCGCTTCAATATACTACCGTTGTGGAAACCGGTGGTATGAAAGGGAAAAAGAAAGAAATGATCAGGGAGGAGCTGCATGAATCGTTAAAAAGGTCATTCGGTATTCCTTCAGTGCATTCTGAATATGGCATGACAGAGCTTTTATCTCAGGGGTATTCAAAAGAGAAAGGAATATTTCATTGCCCCCCTTGGATGAAGATAATGGTTCGGGATGAAGAAGATCCTTTGCTGGTCAAAGATTCGGGTACGGGTGCGATCAATATTATTGACCTCGCCAATATCTATTCCTGCTCTTTTATTGCTACGGAGGATCTGGGCAGGCTTTATGAAGACGGAAGTTTTGAAGTACTCGGACGGCTCGATGGAAGTGATCTGAGGGGATGCAGTTTGATGGCGGTATAATAGAAAAAGTGATTAGGATAGTGAAAACGGGAAAATGGTTCAAAAGTCGAATTTGTTTTGACGACATGCAGTTAATTAAAATTCAGGTTTCAATTTAATAAAAATACCTCTCGCAAATGTTGTAAATGTATCTTATTGTCTGAAGCAAGAGAAATAACTTTTCAAAAATTAAAATTCATACCTCCAAAATAATACCCTCCATTAAATCCAAACGGTGAAGCATCATTGCTGTATATAAAAATTCCTTCAGAAGTGTTTTCGTAGTGCTTTAACCGGTCAGGATACACGTTAAAAATATTGCTGGCTCCTACGATCAGTTTTAACCATACTTTTGGGGAATAGTTCAAACTTATATCTGTTAAGATTTTAGGAGAAAAAGACTCGTATAAAGTTCTATTGGGTTTAGTAAAAATTGTGGTGGTTGAAGTTTTTCCGAAATAAGTGTTGCGCAAGGTTAATTCTGCTCTCCCTTTTCTGTAAATTAAAGATAAAATGACCTTATCGTTTGGCTGACCTTTTTCCAATCTCGTTCTTTCCTGGATATTGAATAATGTATTAGTGTTTAGCGAGTCCTCCGGAAGTTTATCACTCGTTTTAATATTACCAAAAAAACGAGTGGAAGTAACATTAGCTGCCAGGCCAACACTTAGGTTTGCTTTCCGGATATTCCAGCTGCCATCAAGAATAAAGTCTAAGCCTTTAGTTCTTGTATTGATAGCGTTGCTAAAAAATGCCACCTTGTTAATTTGAATATCAGGAAAATTATCAAGGATTTGTTTTACCGCCGGATTATTCCTGTCAAAGTTCCCGCTAAGCACTATGCGATTTTTTATTTTTACCAAATAGGCATCCAGAGTTGTTTTAAAATACTTAAAAATTCTTGCTGTAAACCCTCCGCTCAGGTTTATTGATTTTTCCGGATCAAGCGGAGGAATGCCAAAAGCTTTTGTAACAGGATCATCATTGGAGAAAATGCCTACATTGGCAAGATACCGCGAACTGCCTGAATTTACCCAGACATTGGCAGTGGTGCCAAAATAACGTTGCTGCAGGCTGGGTGCACGAAAACCGTTACTAACAGACCCACGTAAGGAAAATTTATCAGAGAACTTGTAACGCATGGCTAATTTTCCTGCAAAATTGCCTCCAAAATCGCCGTAATATTCGTAACGGCTTCCTCCGACAAAAAGAAAATGATCATTGATTTCTGTTTCCAACTCAATATATGTTCCTTCTATATTGCGGTTTTTATTTGTGGAATTTTTAGGGTTATAACCTACAAAACCTATTGACCCTGGGATTCTTATGTTCTGAATTGTATCATAGTTTTTCCAGGAAGCTTCTTCACCCGCTTTTTGTTGATAATTTTCAAATCTCCATTCGGCGCCAAGAACAAGATTACATGATTTTATACCTGTTTTCAGGATAGCTAAATTCTTTGCAAAATTGAGATTACTTCCGGCCTGATTAAATATCTGTTTGCCCACATAAAATGAGGTTTGGGCATTTTTACCCAAAGCATATTGAGATGCATTGTTGGTGTTTAACCCCCAAATTTGGGTTGAATTATTTCCATAAGTACTGCTTAATTCCCAATGCCAATTTTTTTTCATTTCGCCTTTTGCTCCTGCAATTCCTGAAATGTCATAAGTAGTTATATGTGCCCTATTCATAAAACCATCGGGATATAAAACTGTATTTACCCAAATAGTATCTTTTGGAAAACGATAAGCTCCTTCATACAACACTGTACGATCATTCATCATAGCGGTCCAATATAATTCTGTTCTGTTGCTGATGCGGTAACCTCCATTTACGGCAAATCCAAATGTGTGGACTTTGTTAATGCCGACATTGCTGATAGCTGCCTTGCGATTAAAACTTTTTACAAAGATGATTGAGTCGTCTTGTGCTTTGATGCTGATGCTGTCATCATGAGTGGCTCTCGAAGGATAATTTTCGTATACTGTTCCTTCATAATTTCCACCCCGGTATGTGGGCGCCTGATAACGATAGTCTGCTGAAAAATTCAAAAAACCTTTTTGGGATAACGAAATACCCCGATTGATTCCAATTGAAAACTTAGCACCGTCACCTTTATAAAATTGACCCGTGTGTAATTGAATGGAGGTTTTCCCCATTGATTTTTTTAACTCAATATTCATCACGCCAGCTATGGCATCTGAACCATATTGAGCCGAGGCGCCGTCGCGTAGTATCTCAATTTTTTCAATAGCCGAAAACGGAATATCATTCAGATCGTTGTTAACAGAACCTCTTCCCAATTGTCCTGGAAGAGCGCCTGTATTTAGAATGGCTATGCTATGATAACGTATCCCATTTACTAAAATCAGCAAATGGTCAGGATCAAGTCCCCGAAGAGTAACCGCCTCAAAATTAAGCTGACGCGACGCATTAAAGGAAGGAACAGTGTACGTAAGCATTTGTGTAAGGCTCGGGTTACCGGTCTGTATCAACATCTGTGATGAAAATGCATCCACCGGTACAGGAGTAATAAGATTGCTTCGCTGAATAAGGGAACGGGAACCCAGCACCACTATTTCACCCAACGGTTCATTGGGTTGCATTTCAAATTCAAAAGTTTTTGCGCTCCCGGCTTCTATGGTTATGTCCTGCTCTATTTTTTTGTAGCCGGAATAAGTGATCGTAATAACATAATTGCCCGGTTTTGCAGAAAAAGAAAATTCGCCTTTGTAATCCGTGAGCCTGGTTTTATTTCCAAGCGATACAGTAGCAGAGGATAAAAGCTCTTTACCATATTTTACTCTTCCGGTAATAACTCCGTTTTGTGAAAACGCAATGGTATTACCCAAAAGAAACACAATAAAAGAGAGAGCAATTTTATATAAATATTGCTTTTTCATAATAGTAATTTTATTAAGTGGCAGAAGACGCATTCAACACCCGGCTTACATCATGCTTGAATAAGCGGCCGATAGGCAGCTCATGTTTTGCAATCTGCAACGTGTCTGCATTATAACTTTCAATTTTGTTGATCGCTACAATAAATGAACGGTGAATACGCAAAAACTCATCCGCGGGCAGCATTTTTTCCAGGGTAGAAAGAACATGTTTGGTTACGATCGTTTTGCTGATCGTAAAAATCTTCACATAGTCCTTCATGCCTTCAATGAATAAAATATCATTCAGCAAAACTTTCACCATTTTGCGATCTATCCGGAAATAGAGGAACGGATGAGGTTCAGTATGATTTTCTTTGGTCAATGTCAAAGTTTGGATCGTTGAAAGATTGGTTTGTAAAACCTTATTGACGGCTTTCAAAAAACGTCCAAAGGAAATGGGCTTCAATATATAATCCACGGCATCCAGTTCAAAACCTTCCACTGCATATTTACGGTAGGCAGTAGTAAAAATAACTTTGGGTGGCGATTTCAGTGTTCTTATAAAATCAGTTCCCAACAATTGCGGCATTTGTATGTCCAGAAATAACAGATCAACAGAGTGATCTTTCAGAAATGAAATAGCCTCTACCGCATTGCTGAAAGTACCGGTCAGTTCCAGGGATTCAACTCCTGCAATATGTTGCTTCAGCATTTCTCTTGCCGGTGGCTCGTCGTCAATAACAAGGCATCTTATTTTTTTAGCGGTTGACATGAAGCTAAACAGTTTGTGTTTCTACAATATCATCTGACGCTTCCATTGCTATTGATTTATCTTCTTGTTCATCCAACTGAATTTTCAGATTAACAAGGAACACTTCCTCTTCAACCGTCATCGTTAATTCATGTTTTCCGGGGTATAATAAATTTAACCGTTTTTGTACATTGATCAGCCCATTTCCATAAATATCCGGCTGGTTGATCATTTCAGGGGGTATCCCATTAATAAGTTTTACAATGCAATAGGTTTCTTTCACTTTTATTTCCAGATTTACCCAACTTTTCTCATTGATATGGTTGCATTGTTTAAAACCGTTTTCAATAAAAGGTAATAGTAAAAATGGGGCGATCAGTTTATGAGTCAGGTCGCCTTTTATTTTTATTTCCATTTCCAGGGTTTCGCCCTGTCTTATTTTTTCCAGGGCCATATACTCCTTCATCATTTCAATTTCTTTTTCCAGTGGAACCAATGGTCCGTCACATTCATAAAGCATATAGCTAATCAGGTCAGAAAGTTTCAGCAGCATTTCTGATGCACGGGGAGAGCCCGCAAGTGAATACACATAAATATTATTAAGTGTGTTGAAAAGAAACCCCGGATGAATCTGTGCCTTTAACAATTGCAGCTCTGCATTTATTTTTTCTCTTTCCAGTTGCAAGCTTTCCTTTTGTTTCAGCCACCACCGCTTCAGCAACTTAATTATTACTGCAACAGCTATTATTTTTATTGCATTGATAGGTCCCGCAAAAACGCTGGTCCACCAGGTGTTGTAATGCCTGTTTCCAAATGGGATAAATTGATTTTCACTGTTTGGGAAAATTATTTGGTTAATGAAATGACTAATATATGCCATCGCAACTCCCAACAATAGTATTGCAATGGAAAATTTAAAATACTTTGATTTCAGCAGGTACCAGGGCAATAGAAAGTATAACACAATATAACATGCTCCAATATGCAGCGATAGATTGAATAAAGACATAATAAGATTACCGGCACTCCATTTATAAGTAGCTGCCCGCCATAAGCCCGATTTGGTCTCTGACGAATGCAAAATATAGATGCTGCCATAGAAATAGATCCACCACGCTGTCCAGAAAACTATATGGCGCAACCTCCGTTTCCGCGGTTCATTGGAAAATATAAATTCATGCAATTGCATACCTTTCTATTTCCTTTTTTTCCGGTGAAATTACCTGAGGAATCATTACCTGCAAACGGACTTTTAAAAAAACGATAAAACTTTCCGGTTCATTTACAATATTCAATTCATGAGTACCCGGATAGAGTAATTGAAGCCGTTTCCTGACATTTTTCAAACCAAGGCCTCCGTTCTTCGAAAGCATGGGGACCTCAGGTTTATTGTTTCTTAATAATAGCAGCAGATTGTTATCTTCTATGCTGATGTTGAGTTTCACATAAGGATGGGTTAGCATTTTGCTGGCGCCGTGTTTAAAACTGTTTTCAATAAAAGGGATCAGCAGCAATGGTGTCATCATTTTATTATGGTAGTCACCTTTTATATCAAGCGTCATATCCACCTCTTCACCATATCTTATTTTCTCCAGGACAAAATAGTCCTGTATCATTTTCAATTCTTTTTCCACCGGTACCAGGGGCTGGTCACATTCATTCAATATGTAGTGAAGCATATCAGAAAGCTTTTTAATCATTCCCGGAGCCTTTTTTGAAGCAGATAAAGTGAAGTAATAAATATTATTAAGCGTATTGAAAAGAAAGTGGGGATGTATCTGTGCTTTCAGTAATTGTAATTCTGCTTTGGCTTTTTCTCTGCCCAATTGCTCTGTTTCCATTTGTTTGCGCCACCATCGCTTTAGTAATTTGATGGTTACAGCTAAACTAACCACTATTGTCAGAGTATTGGCAAAGTAGCCTCTTGCCGTCGCTGCAATGATATATCCTCTATCAGGCATATAAGGCCGATCTCCCCGCCTGACAGCCCCTGCATATTGTGAATAAAATAATGAGTACTGATAAATAAAATGAATAGCCATAAATATTAATGTAATGATCGTAACAAATGTTTTGTTTTTTTTCTCGGAAAGATAGCCGGGCACTGTAAAAAATAAAATGAAATAAGTGAATACTATCTGACCCAGCAATACTTTATACCAGCTATTAAAAAATTGAACGGTAAGACTTGCAACCCATCCACCGTTTTTATCCACTCTTTTCAATAATTCTTCTACATTCCAGTCGGAATAAAATGGCCCAATTACCACCGAATAGTTAGGAAGCCAAGAGGAGACGTAAGAAATCAGAACGCAGACCAACCAAAAAAGTAAGTGCCGTGATACGCGGTAAGAAAAACGATTGGAAAATATGAGATCATGAGAACTCATATAAGAAGCTTGTCTGTTAAAGCTACACCATTTCGTTTGAATATATTTCTATTTAAAGTATTTATTAGACCAGTGTAAACTATTGCTCTCTCAATGCAGTTGGTCGACGATAAGCGGGAATCATGGTGTGAACAAAGATGTGTATCATTTTTCAGAGGTGATTCGTCTAAATGAAAAAAATCCGCGCTTAACCATAACTAATTTCATCCTGCAAAAAAGATTTTTTAACCTTTTAAAATTATCAATCATGAAAAAGTTACAATTTTATCGCCAGGCAATACTTATTGTCTCAGCGATAACCCTGCTTGCAGCAGGATGCACAAAAGAAAAATCAGTTCTTTCAGAAAGAGACAGCGGGGTCAGCAAGCAGTTATGGCCAACCGATTTGCCCACTCAGCAACCTATTTTATCCCCACTGTTATCAGGAGAGTTGAAAGGTTATATCTCGCCGGCACCTTTAAGAGCTCCTGTTCTTGTGTCTATTTACAACTCCTTGTATTCCCAAAGCGTAAATGCAGATCCCAATACAGGTTTGTATCATCTCTGGAATATTCCTGCCGGTGTTTATACTGTTGAAGCTACTCCAATGATTGATTATGGTTTGGTCGGTGTTAAAGTTTATCCCGTAATTATACGCGCAGGCAGGGGCAGGATTCTGAACATAAGATTACATTAATAAGCGACCCTAGATTTCTGACACTTGTAAAGTAGAGATTTCGTTATAATCTAAAAATTAATCTTTATGCGTAACTATTCAGTTACCGCCGGGAAATCAGGTGTCCTGAAATTCCTGGCCATTATTCCCTGCCTGTTCTTATTTACCAATTTTATAATGGCGCAAGACTATTCGTACTGCGACAATCATTGTTTATATGTTGGTGGTACGAATAATTGTGCTTTAGGAATTGATGCGCTATTCACACGAGTCGGTGGCTACACTGTCGCCATTGGAGGCGATGCGCTTTATACAAATGGTTCCGGCACTTACAATACTGCCACAGGATACAGGGCGCTTTATTATGTGTATAATAAAACCACTAACTACAATACAGCCAATGGAGCGCATGCGCTTCATCGGAATGGCGGAGACTACAATACAGCCACTGGATACCAAGCGCTTTATTCAGTAGACACAACGTTTAATTTATTTCCCACCGGCTTTAACAATACCGCCAATGGATACGGTGCGCTTTATTCTAATACCACTGGTAGCTTCAATGCCGCCAATGGATACAAGGCACTTAATTTTAATACCCGCAGTTACAATGCCGCCATTGGATTCGAAGCGTTTCTTTGGAATACTGGCCGCGGAGAAAATAATGCCAATGGATACGGTGCCATTTAAAATAATTCCAACGGCCACCAAAATGTCGTCAATGTATGGTTGTGACTTTATTTGGATACAACAGGTA
>CAYSIU010000097.1:0-8321 GCA_964431095.1 uncultured Chitinophaga sp.
TGTTATTCACTCGCTACCTACTTATCTCGCATTACCGACGATTTGCGGTAATTCGAATATCAGATTTACGGGGAACACACCAGGTGTTCCTGCTCCTACTATTTTCCAATGGCAGGTAAGTACAGATAACGGTGTTACGTGGACCAACCTTACCACCGGCGGATCTTATACCGCCACCTTTACCATCACCGGCGCGGTTATAGGAATGAATGGTTACCGGTACCGGGTTATCGTCACCAACTACTGCAACCAGAGCGTTACTTCTGCATCAGTCACCTTAACGGTTAATCCGTTGCCGGTCGTTAGCGCCACACCGATCACCAACAGGGTATGTCTAAGCGATACATTAGTACCTCTTGTAGGTACGCCGGTGGGTGGTACCTGGAGCGGCGTGGGTGTTTCTGGGTTTTATTTTGTTCCAACTGCTACTGCCGTAGGTGTTTATACACTTACTTATACTTATACCAGCAACCTGAATTGTACCGCTTCTGCGAGTATAACGGTGAAAGTGGAAGATTGCCCGGAAAGGATCCGGTTGCTCAGGAACGACGGCGTGATATTGTACCCGAACCCGAATAACGGAAGGTTCAATATCAGGATCAACAGCACATTGTATAACGTTCTTGGTATGCGGGTATTTACTCCGGCCGGTCAATTGTTAAAGTTCCAGATATTCGGTGGCCTGGTATATGGCAGGGTAATACCCATTGATCTCCACGCTCTGCCAAGTGGCACCTACATCGTTAAGTTCTACTATGATGACGGCATAAGAACTTCGGAAAAGAATTTCTCGGTTGTCATAGGGAGATAAAACGATTAAAGAATAAAAATGAAAAAGCATCTGCCGGCCAGCAGATGCTTTTTTCTTCCCGTGCTTACCGGTTCACAAGGCGTATCTTTAAATCATGGTGAATGCACTACAGCTGGTAACAGTGCTCCGGGATCATCAGCGTTTCTTTCATCCGGTGGTAGCATTTGAACCATTAACGGATAAATTAGTATCGTTCGATTTTACCGCTGCCAATAAGGAACTAACGGATGAAATGCTGAAGGATACTGCCATCTTTACTTCCTATATTGAATCGCTATTAAAAAGATCTGCTGCACGATACGGGATCGGTGGTTATGCGGAGCTGCGTACCGTTTATGCCGCCAGCAGGGTTTTTGACGCGGATGAACCCGATGGAGAGCCTCGCCGCTTGCACCTCGGCACCGATATCTGGGGCAAACCTCATACGGCCGTTACGGCACCGGCTGATGGCATCATCCACAGCTATGCATTCAATAACCGCTTCGGCGATTATGGGACGACGATTATTCTTTCGCATAACCTCTCCGGAACTTCGTTTTATACTTTATATGGTCATCTCAGTTTGAATTCAATCAAAAATATCCGCGAAGGAGAACGAATAAGCGCTGGTGATGTTTTTGGGGAATTTGGCATCCCTGCCGAAAACGGGCAGTGGCCACCACACCTGCATTTCCAGGTGATCAGCGAAATAGGAGATCGGAAAGGAGACTACCCCGGCGTTTGCGCTCTGTCGCAGAGACAGCTATACCTGGACAATTGCCCTGACCCGGATCTTATTTTACAATTGAATCAATATCTCCGGTAAGATCCCTTTCAGATCTTCAATAATTTAAATGCATGGTTCCATTGATTTCGGATAAAACCCGGAATGCACCATAAGATGCACAAGGGTTCAATCGCCCTCGCGGCTTCCACTTTTCCCATATCTTCCGTCTCCCATCCAAAGGAAGTTAAAATGCCGGTTACGGTTTTTTTTGCTTCCTCATCATTACCACAGATAAACATGGTAGGTGTACCTCCCGGGAACCGCGGCTTGTACATAAAGGCATTACCCGCGCTGTTAAATGCTTTTACCACTTTGGCATCCGGGATCAATTGCTGGATCCTCTCCATTAAAGATGCTTCCAGCGAAGTAAAAAACTTCAATACTCCATTGACAGGGGGAGCGGTGGCAATAGGATTTGTAGCATCGATCACTGTTTTTCCCGAAAAGTTACCAGCACCCGCCAGTGCAATGGCTTCTTCTGCTACCGTCCCTGCGGTAGCGAGCACCAGCAGGGCCCCGAATTTTGCCGTTTCTTCAAATGTTCCGGTTTTGCCGCCGGCGTTTTCATTTTTCCATTTCAGCACTTCTTCTTTTGAAACATTTCTTGTTCCCAGCATCACTTCATATCCTTCTTTTAAAAAGGCCGAGCCCAATACGCGGCCGACAATGCCAGAACCGATGATCCCGATTTTCATAATTAAGACGTTTAAAATGAGTTATTAGATTTGAGGGTACACAAAAGAAAATATTTTCGTGGAGCCCGGCGCTTATTTTCCGGGGATACCCACGCGTTGCTTTTTGTGATGAATCAATTAGTTTTACAAAAATTACGGAAAAAAGTTCATGCCGAACCCCAACCTGAATAGTGACAAAGAGTCCCTGAGCATTGCGGACAAGGAATTTGAGAATAATATCCGCCCTGCCCTGATGGCTGATTTCTCGGGGCAGCAACCGATCATTGAGAACCTCAGGATCTTTATCAAGGCTGCCAAAATGAGAGGTGACGCACTGGATCATATTCTGTTTCATGGCCCAGCCGGGCTGGGTAAAACAACCTTATCAAGGATCGTCGCTAATGAACTGGGCGTAAATATTAAGGAGTCCTCCGGGCCTGTTATTGAAAAACCCGGCGACCTGGCAGGACTACTCACCAGCCTGGAACCCAACGATGTTTTATTTATTGATGAGATCCACCGGCTGAGCACGGTGGTGGAAGAATACCTGTACGCCGCCATGGAAGATTACCGGATCGATATCATGATCGACAGCGGCCCCAATGCCCGGAGCATCCAGATCAATCTTCATCCATTTACCCTGATCGGTGCTACCACCCGCAGCGGTTTATTGACAGCACCGCTGTTGTCGCGTTTTGGCATCAAATCGAGATTAGAATATTATCACAGTGATACTTTGAAAAAAATCATTTTGCGCTCTGCAGGCATCCTTTCGGTGAAAATAGAAGAGAATGCAGCCAGTGAGATCTCCTGCAGGAGCCGCGGTACACCCAGAATAGCCAATGGATTGCTGCGGCGCGTGAGAGATTTCGCTCAGGTACTCAATGACGGTGAAATCGACCTGGGTATCACACAGCATGCCTTGCAGGCGCTGAATGTAGATGAGTATGGACTGGATGATATGGACAACAAGATACTGCTGACGATCATCGATAAGTTCAAAGGCGGACCCGTGGGCATAACCACCATCGCCACAGCCGTCAGCGAAGAAGCCGGGACACTGGAGGAGGTCTATGAACCTTTTTTGATCCAGGAAGGGTTTTTGCAACGCACCCCAAGAGGGAGGGAAGTGACTGCCAAAGCGTATGAACATTTAAGAAAAACAAAACCGGGTCAAGCCGGTACATTATTCCCTTAAACCCAAAGGCCTGCTTCGGTACCCATTATCACACCAACACATTAGCACATTAGCATATTAGCCTATTAGCACATTCTTATTGTACCACTAACCTGAAACCGTTGCCGTGTATATTTACGATCTCGATCCTTGGATCGTCTTTCAGGTATTTGCGGAGTTTGGCAATGTATACATCCATACTCCGGCCATTGAAATAGGTATCGCTGCCCCAGATCTTTTTTAATGCCTGGTCCCTCGGTAACAGATCGTTCAGGTGTTCCGCCAGCATTTTCAACAATTCATTTTCTTTGGGCGAAAGCGTTTGAGTAAGGCCGCTATGGATCAGCTGCCGGAGTTTGGGATTGAAATGATAACTGGAAAGATCATATTCCCTGTTCTCGCTTTCTTTATTCATTTCTTCGTTGCGTTTCAGGATAGCTTTGATCTTCAATAACAGCACTTCGCTATCGAAAGGTTTGGTGATATAGTCATCGGCGCCCAGTTTATACCCCTGGATCACGTCTTCTTTCATGGTTTTGGCACTGATAAAGAACAGGGGAATATCCGGGTCCACATCGCGGATCTCTTCGGCCAGGGTAAATCCGTCCATATTCGGCATCATCACATCAAGCAGGCACAGCTCAAATTTTTCCCGCTGGAAAGCAGCGAGACCCAAACGGCCGTCCCTTTCCAGTATCACTTCGTAATCATTTAATTCCAGGTAATTTTTCAATACGCTTCCAAGATTCTGGTCGTCTTCGCATAATAAAATTTTAGGTTTCTTGGTATCCATGCTGTTTGATTTAAGGTTTGATATCGAAGTTTGTACAAATAAAGATAAAGCAAATAGAGGCTTGTTAATCCAGGGTTCAAATATTTGTTAAAAGGCAGTGCTTTGCGGTTCTTTTGATACCATTACCATACTTGTATCCCGGATGGGGTTGAGGAATGTATTCATTTCAACCGGATCCACCCGGCGGCATCCATTTCAATTTTATTTTCAGCCTGCAGAAAATCGAGCACTTTCCAAGCTTTTTCCTTTTTAAAACCATTTAATTTCCATAACAGGTCTTTGGGGGACAGTGACTCATATTTGATGATGTTAATGATGCGATGATGCAAGGTTTCAAATTCTTCTTTTGACAGGGATACGGATTTCACCCGCAGGCAGTTGTCGCAAATACCACAGGAACGGATTGCATTGTCGCCGAAATAAGCCCCAAGGATATGGCTGCGGCATTCCACTTCCTCTTTTGCATAACGGGACATCTGCCTGATTCTTTGACGGAAGCTTTCTTTTCTTTGATGAAACGATGTTTTGTTGATGAAAAGATCATCCGCTTTCACACGGGGACGCAACAAAACCAGTTGCGGACTGTCCTTTTGGGGACGGTAATCAATGACCCCGAAATGGTGAAGCGCAGTTAATTGTTTTTTTACTTCCCCCGGGTCTGCTTTCAGCAAGCCGGCGATCGTTTTTTCAGAAATAAAAGTGGGCTGGTCAAAAATGCCTTCATAAGCTCTTAATAATGCTTTGATACATGGCTCCAGCGATGTATGTGTTTTCTCAAACGTATACAAAGCTTCTTTATCCACAACAAATTGAACAGCGGGAGGCAGAAAGATCTGTTCATTGAACGACAACCAGCCCTCCTGTTCCAGTGTTTTTAATGAATAAATAACCGTGGTACCCGCCAACCTGAATTTTTTCAGGAAATCCGTAATATCAAAATCATAGTATTGACCCTCTTCCGCACCGGAAGGCAATTGGAGATAATTCGCTACCGCCTGGTAAATATTTCTGATCTCCCCGGTGGAAGGGAACCGCTGGCTGACCATTTCCTCCATTTCCTGCAGGTCTCTTTCGCTGTATAACAAGGCGGCAAAAGAAGTCTTCCCGTCTCTTCCGGCGCGACCCGCCTCCTGGTAATAGCTTTCCAGGCTGTCGGGCGGGTCGGCATGAATAACCGTCCGTACATCCGGCTTATCAATGCCCATTCCAAACGCATTGGTGCAAACGATCACTCTTGTTTTACCCGAAATCCAGTCCTCCTGTTTCCGGTTCCGTTCTTCCTGTTGCAGACCGGCATGATAAAAATCAGCCGTAATCCCCTGGAGTTGCAGCAACCCGCTTATTTCTTTGGTCCTTTTCCGGCTTTTACAGTATACAATAGAACTGCCGGGGACCTTCCTGAGCACTTCGATGATCTTATTGATCTTTACATCGACCTTAAAAGTGCTATAGGAAAGATTGGGTCGCTCAAAAGATTGACGGAAAACCTGTGGATCCGTGAACCGGAGCTGCTGGCAGATATCACGTTGTACGTCCGGTGTGGCCGAAGCTGTCAATGCAAGCATGGGAACAGCAGGTAACTCTTCTCTTAAAGCCGCGATCCGCAGGTAGGGCGGTCGGAAATCATATCCCCATTGGGAAATGCAATGTGCTTCATCTACTGCGACCAGGGTTACGCCCAGACCCGGGAGGTATTCCCTGAATAAGGATGTCTCCAATCTTTCCGGGGATACGTACAGGAACTTGCAATTACTTTCCGTCGCTACTTTTAAGGTATTGATCACCTCTTTCCGGCTCATGCCCGAATAAATGGCAAAAGCAGTTATATTTTTTTTTCTCAGGTTCCCTACCTGGTCTTTCATTAAGGCGATGAGGGGCGAAACGACCAGACAAAGACCTTCTTTTACCAGGGCGGGAAGCTGGTAGCAAAGAGATTTACCCCCACCGGTAGGCATTAATGCCAATGTATCTTTTCCCTCCAGCACCGCATTGATGATCTCTTCCTGTAGTGGCCGAAAGGAATCGAAACCCCAATACTGTTTCAGGATATGGTGAAGCGGGAGGCGAGAATCGTGAGATGCGAGACGAGAGTCGTTATCAGGTGTTGGACTTTGCTGTTTCATGCAAATTAGCCAATAAGCTTTGACGGCATTTAAAAAATCGGGTACGGCAATTTACCTAATTCTGTTAATTTTTCTTCTGAGGGGATAGATTTTGTTTCTGTATAACAAGACCGATCAAATTCTTTTGTTACTCTAAAAAAGTCGGTTTTGTATGTTTCGATTCGGGAAACAGCAAGAAAATTTTCCCACAATCTAAGGGAAAGAACAAATAAAAAGCCGATATAAATGCTTATTAAACATTTAACTCACGCTTCCTGATTGATGATTCACGTTCAAACGACTTTTTTCACAAACAATCTTACCGAATTCACCGCCAGTACCACATCGCTTAATCCCATTACGAGTGCCCCAAAAGTGGGAGAGAGCAGGCCAAGAGCCGCCACCGGGATGGCAACAATATTATAAGCAAAGGCCCAGAAAAGATTTTGTTTGACCGTCTGGTAAGTATGTTTGCCCAACCCCAATGCCACAGGAAGGTTTTTCAGCCCATGACCCATCAACACTACCTGTGCACTTTGCATAGCTAATTGCGACGCTTCGCTCATCGAGATACCAATGCTCGCTTTTGCAAGAGCGGGCGCATCATTGATGCCATCACCGATCATAGCGGTAGGAGCAGAAGCGCTTAAAGTGGCAATTTGATTCAGTTTTTGTTCGGGGCTTTGTTCAGCGATCACCGTATCAATTCCTAATTGATCAGCCAATTGTTTGCATTTGAAAAACCGATCGCCGCTTAAGAGGATGGTTCGGATGTTTTTTCCGTGCAGGTAATCAATCACCGGTTTTGCTTCCGGTCTTATTTCATCTTCTACATCGATCCAGCCCAATAACTGCCCGTTGCGAATAATATAAATGCTGTGTCCATCCTCCCCGGCTGCTCCTGCCATCATTTTAAATGAGCCTGCTACATAAGTATTGCCTTCCCTGTCTTCTGCCTCCATACCCATCCCTTTTATTTCCGTGATCTTTTTCCAGCGTATATTATCACCGGTCTTCCATTTTTCGGTGATGCATTTAGCCAGTGGATGTACGGAATATTTTTCCAGGGAGTAAACGATCCTTTTGAATTCTTCTTCCGGCATCGCGTCGGACGCTGATCGCCAGCCGGCAATCCGGAATTGACCGGTCGTCAGGGTGCCGGTTTTATCGAAGACTACTTGTTTGATGTTCTTGAATGTTTCAAGGCTATTGGCATTCCGGAATAGGATCCCGGTCCGGGCCGCCCTTCCTAATCCCACTGCAATAGCGGCAGGCGTGGCCAATCCCATAGCACAGGGACATGCTATAACGAGAACCGCTATACTTCGCATAAGGGAAGGAGTTAGCACATGCAGTGAAGAGTAATTAATTATAAAAGTCAGCGCCGCTATAATCAACACCACGGGAACAAATACTGCACTTATTTTATCGGCCAGTAGTTGGACCGGAGGCTTTTCTCCTTGCGCTTGCTGAACAAGTCGGATGATGCCTGATAAAACCGAATCTTTGGTTGCTGCGGTAACCTGGGCCTTCAGTGTTCC
The DNA here is from genome assembly GCA_964431095.1 of uncultured Chitinophaga sp. Taxonomy (GTDB): domain Bacteria; phylum Bacteroidota; class Bacteroidia; order Chitinophagales; family Chitinophagaceae; genus JJ008. Next base: position 7,865 of record CAYSIU010000097.1, read on the forward strand.
CGATAGGAGGATGCTACCGCCGATAAGCCTGTCTTTAGTCATTTTTTCCACAGGCAGACTTTCGCCGGTTATGATAGATTCATTTATTGATCCTTCGCCCCAAAGAATTTTACTATCGGCAGGGATTTGCTCTCCTGAGCGGATGAGAATTAAGTCGCCCGGTTTAAGCGAGTTGCCATCTACAGGGAAAATATGCTCCTGGTGCTGATCATCAAATGCAATCATGTTGGCCATCACATTTTGAGACGTGGACAGTTTGTCAATGGCTGTCTGCGTTCTACGGATGGATACATCTTCCAGATAATTGCCCAAAAAAACGAAGCAGATGATTGCGGCAGAAGTTTCATAAAACAAATAACCGGGGCCGAGATTGAGAATAGTTCCTGCCAGGCTATAAATAAAAGCTGCACTTGCTCCCAATGCAACCAACACATTCATATTTGGCATACGGTTGCGG
>CAYSIU010000098.1:0-8257 GCA_964431095.1 uncultured Chitinophaga sp.
TCTTTGTTTTAATGTCGGGGGTAAAATGTTCCTGGTCACCTCGCCCGATCAGCTTCCAGTAACAGCCTCCTTTAAGACCAGTGAGGAAAAATTCGTGGAACTGACCGAGAGAGAAGGATTCAAACCCGCACCCTACCTGGCCAAATATAAATGGGTCTATGTTGACAATATCAGCCGGCTTCCGGCAGGGGAATGGAAACAATTGATCCAGTTGGCCCACCGATTGGTAAAATCAAGACCGGCAAAAAAGAAAAATAAAAAGCGATCAGAAATATTATAAAATTTAAAACCCATAACAATTTCTTATGCAATCAAAGGCAGCGACGGTAGAAGAATACATAACCGAACTACCCCCGGACAGGCAAGCCCCTTTCAAAAAACTGCGTTTGGCGGTTAAAAATAATTTACCGAAAGGATTTAAAGAGGTGATGTGTTACGGAATGGTAGGCTACATTGTACCCCACTCCAGATATCCAAAAGGATACCATGCCAACCCCAGCCAGCCCCTGCCATTTATGAACCTTGCTTCGCAGAAAAATTTCATCGCGGTCTACCACATGGGTGTCTACGGAAATTCCGAACTGCTGAAATGGTTTAAAGCTGCACATGCAAAAGCCTCGCCTAAAAAGTTAGATATGGGCAAAAGCTGCATCCGCTATAAAAAACCGGAAGACATTCCATTTGACCTGATCGGGGAGCTGGCGTCAAAGATCACTCCTGATGAATGGATTGCTTTATACGAGAAAGTTGTAAAAAGGTAGTTGGGTTAACCCGGTTGTTTATGAACGAGACCAAAATCAGAGTTGGTATATCTCCCGTCCATTAACCCGTTTCCCTTTTAATGTGCTTCCAGCCAGTTCACACCTTCGCCGCATTCCGCTATCACCGGTACTTTATGCGGTAAGGGCATTGCTATCTGCATACATTCTATGATCAGCGGCTTTAATTCCTTTGCTTCCGATTTCAAGGCATCGAACACGAGTTCATCATGCACCTGGAGCAACATTTTGCTTTGCATCTTTTCTTTTTTCATGGCCGCATGCACTTTTTGCATCGCCAGTTTGATCATATCTGCGGCCGTACCCTGTATCGGCGAATTAATGGCGTTCCGCTCAGCAAAACCACGGACAGTAAAATTGGCTGAGTTAATATCGCGGAGCCATCGTTTCCGGCCCATCAGCGTCTGTACATACCCATTCTCTCTTGCAAAATTGATCGTATCATCCATGTATTTCTGTATACCGGGGAATTCTTTTTTGTAATTATCGATGATTTGCTTTGCTTCTGTCCTCGAGATACCCAGGTTATCGGCCAACCCGAATGCCCCCTGGCCGTAAATGATACCAAAATTGACACTCTTGGCCTTGTACCGCATTTCTTTGGTCACATCTTTTTCAGCAACATTATATACCCTTGAAGCCGTAGCTGTATGAATATCGGTTCCCTCACGAAATGCTTTACCCATATTCTTATCCCCGCTGATAGCGGCCACGATCCTTAATTCGATCTGCGAATAATCAGCAGAAAGCAGGACATGTTTATTATCCCTGGGGATGAACGCTTTCCTGATTTCTTTTCCCCGCTCCGTTCTTACCGGGATGTTTTGCAGGTTGGGGTTATTACTCTGTAAACGGCCTGTTACCGCCACGGCCTGGCCATAGGTGGTATGCACTCTTCCGGTTTTCCGGTTGATCATCTGGGGCAGGGCATCCACATAAGTTGATTTCAACTTTGTGAGTTCCCGGAAAGCCAGGATATCATCTGCTATGGAATTGCCTTTTGCTACCAGTTTCAGCAGCACATCTTCGCCGGTCTGGTACTGGCCTGTTTTGGTTTTTTTAGCAGAGGGATCCAACTTCAGTTTTTCAAACAACACTTCACCCAGTTGTTTAGGAGAAGCCAGGTTGAAACGGACACCCGCCTGCTTATAGACGCTTTCCTCCGCTTTTTTTGCATCCTTCTCCAGTTGTTTTGAATACCCTTTTAAAAAATCAACATCCACTTTTATGCCCTCGAATTCCATGTCTACCAACACTTTCACCAGCGGGTTCTCTACCTCGTTAAAGACCCGTTCAACTTCCTTAACCTTCAACAGTGGGACAAAAACATTTTTCAGCTGCAGCGTGATGTCTGCGTCTTCGGCAGCATAATCTTTTATTTTTTCAATTTCCACATCACGCATGGTTCCCTGTGTCTTGCCCTTTTTGCCAATCAGTTCTTCAATGTGCACGGGTTCATACCCCAGGAATTTTTCACTTAGTATATCCATGCTGCGTTTGCCATCGGGTTCAATAACATAATGCGCCAGCATTGTGTCAAATATTTTCCCGGCCAATTCCACCCCATACCACTTTAATACCAGCAAATCATATTTTGTATTCTGCCCGATCCATGTTTTTTTCTTATCGGCAAACAGCGTCTCAAAGTGGGCAAGAATAGCTTTTGTTCTTTTTTGGTCAGCCGGGCAGGGAACATAATAAGCCATCCCGGGTTTTACCGAAAAGCTTAGCCCCACCAGTTCCGCGTCATTAGCATCAATACCTGTTGTTTCCGTATCAAAACATATCTCATCGTGTTTTTTTAATTCAGTCACCAGTTTTTTTATAGCAGCATCGGTTTCCACTGCTTCATAGGTGTGGGTTGTATTGTTGATATTTTTATCTACCCTCAATACATCTTCAGCAGCTTCTGTGACATCATCAGTTTTCTTTTCTTCCACCACTTCAATGACATTCCCAAACAGGTCGACCTGCACACCTTGTGGTATCTCTTTTTCCACCACGGATTTTGAAGGGGTGGCTACCGAAAAATCTTCCCCCAACAGGCGTTTCCCCAATGTTCTGAATTCCAGGTCAGCAAACACTTTCTTCAGCTTTTCTTTGTCCCATTCTTTTAACCGGAAATTCTCTTCGTGAAATTCAACAGGGACATTGATCATGATGGTGGCGAGTTTTTTGGACAACAGGGCCATCTCCTTCCCCTTTTTCACTTTCTCGCCCATGGCGCCCTTTATCTTATCTGCATTGGCGAGTGTTTTTTCGAGGGAGCCGTATTCTGCCAGGAATTTGGCAGCAGTTTTTTCTCCCACACCGGGGATACCGGGAATATTGTCGACCGCATCCCCCATCATTCCCAGCATATCGATCACCTGGTTGACATTTTTAATGTTCCATTTGGCGCAGACCTCTTCCGGCCCCATGATCTCCACTTCATTTCCCTGGTATGCGGGTTTATAGATCTTTATTTTTTTTGATACCAATTGACCATAGTCCTTATCGGGCGTTACCATATATACTTCATAACCGGCCTTTTCAGCCTGTTTGCTCAGGGTCCCGATGACATCATCCGCTTCATATCCATCTATGGCAATAATGGGGATATTAAAGCCCTCGATGATCTTTTGAATATCCGGAACAGCCTCGTTAATGTCTTCAGGAGTCTCCTGGCGGTTGGCTTTATAATCTGCGAAGTCCGTATGCCGTTCTGTGGGGGCGGCCGTGTCAAAACAAACGGCCATATGGGAAGGCTTTTGTTTGTTGATCAGCTCCACCAGGGTGTTGGTAAAACCAAACTGTGCATTGGTGTTTTTTCCTTTGGAAGTGATACGGGGATTTCGGATCAATGCATAATAGGCCCTGAATACAAGTGCAAAGGCATCCAGTAAGAAGACTTTTTTTTCCATACCCCTAAGGTAAGCCCCCTGCAGGCCTTCCCCAAAAGGGGAATAAGATTTTTCATGTGAGGCAATTAATACAAAAGCCCTGACATACTTTGATCAGTACATCGGGGCTTTGTGCTATTAACGCTGCTTTGCTTAGTTGACAGAAAGTTTTAATGCGGCAGTACTGCCTTGCTCGGTCTTGGGCTCAGTTGTTTGCGGTGTGGTCGTACCAGTTTGTTTTTTTGCTGGCGTTTGTTCAGGGTTATCTACCAGCACGGTACCACTCAAAGGAGCTTTTGTCTGTTGAGCAGCCGGGTCATTTCCAAAAATGGCAGGCGGCTTATCCCGGTGAATAAAATTCAGGTACAACGCAAAGAACAACAGGTTGAATGCAAAAAAATTGGCGATTTTACGGACACGTCTTTTCATAAATACCGGATTTAGTGGTTTTACAAATACGTCCCCCCGGATAACAGGTCGGACAGGGACTAGGTCTGGATTTCGATCCAAGATATAACGGGCTGTAAATAAGTGCAAGCACTGAGGCGGGTTAATTGAATAAGTCAGGCAGAATTACTCGGAAGGAGCTCGTAAAACTACGAGAGCAATGAATTATTTCTTCATTGCTTCCAATTGTTTCTGAAGCGAGAACATTTCATCTCTTAGCCGGGCAGCTTCCATGAAGTCCATGTCCCTGGCAGCTTTCTCCATTTCTTTTTTGATTTTTGAAATGCCCTTTTCCATCTGGGGAATGGTCTTGTATTCAGCTTGTTCTTCAGCGGCGATGGTGACCAGGTCCTGGTCAGGAGCAATGGCAAGAGGGTTTTTAGGATCGTAACCCTTGACGTCTAACACGGAAGTCTGCGCGAAAACATCCCGGGTGGTTTTCATGATCGTTTTGGGTATAATGTTGTGTGCAATATTATAAGCGACCTGTTTTTCCCGGCGACGATCCGTCTCATCGATCGTTTTTTGCATACTCTCGGTCATTTTATCTGCATAGAAGATCACCAGCCCATCCACATTCCTGGCGGCACGCCCCGAGGTTTGCGTCAACGATTTTTCGTTCCGCAGGAATCCTTCTTTGTCCGCATCGAGTATGGCTACTAAAGAAACCTCCGGCAGGTCCAATCCTTCCCGCAGAAGATTAACCCCCACCAGTACATCGATCTGCCCCAACCTCAGTTCACGAAGGATCTCCACTCTTTCCAACGTATCCACTTCGCTATGGATATATTTGGATTTGATATTGATCCGGTGAAGGTACTTGTCCATTTCTTCTGCCATCCGCTTGGTGAGCGTGGTGACCAGCACACGATCCCCCTTTTTTACTCTTTTATCGATCTCGTCCAGCAGATCATCAATTTGATTCACGCTGGGCCTGATCTCGATAGGAGGATCCAGTAATCCCGTCGGTCGCACTACCTGTTCCACTACCACGCCTCCGCATTTTTCAAGCTCATAATCGTCCGGCGTGGCTGAACAAAAAACAACCTGGTTGGTAAGGGACTCAAATTCATGCAAATTCAATGGGCGGTTATCCAACGCTGAGGGTAACCGGAAACCATAATCCACGAGGATCAGCTTCCTGCTCCTGTCACCGCCATACATACCGCTTATTTGGGGAATGGTCTGGTGACTTTCATCCACCACTATTAAATAATCTTTCGGGAAATAATCCAAAAGACAAAAAGGTCGGGTACCCGGGTTGCGTCTATCGAAGAACCTGGAGTAATTCTCGATACCATTGCAATAACCCAGCTCCCGTATCATTTCCACGTCAAAGTTTACTCTTTCACTCAACCGCTGGGCTTCGATGTATTTTCCCTGTTGTTTGAAATAGGCGGCCTGTGCCTGCATTTCATCCTGTATCTCATAGAGCACCTGTTGCAGTATGTCCTTGGGTGCCACATAGAGATTGGCCGGGAAAATAGCGGCATTTTCCATCAGTCCGATCCGTTTCCCCGTCAGCACGTTCATGCTTTCAATTTCTTCGATCTCATCACCGAAAAAAGTGATGCGGTAGCCATAGTCCACATAAGGAAGGTTGATATCAACCGTATCCCCCTTTACCCGGAATGTGCCCCGGTTGAATTCAAGGGTAGTCCGGTTATACAATGAATTGACCAGTGAATGAAGAAAAGCCTGCCGGGAAATCGTTTGCCCTTTGCTGATCCGGATAATTCCGTTCTCATAATCAGTGGGATTACCCATGCCATAAATACAACTGACGGAAGCCACTACAATGATATCCCGACGACCGCTCAGCAAGCTGGAAGTGGCTCGTAGCCGGAGCTTATCCAGTTCATCATTGATGCTTAGGTCTTTTTCAATGTATACATCTCTGACTGGCATATAGGCTTCGGGTTGGTAGTAATCATAATAAGAAACAAAATATTCAACAGCATTTTCGGGAAAGAACTGGCGGAACTCACCATAGAGTTGCGCCACCAGCGTTTTATTGTGAGTAATCACCAAGGTGGGCCGCTGCACCAGCTGGATGGCATTAGCAATCGTGAATGTTTTCCCGCTCCCTGTCACCCCAAGCAGGGTCTGGTATTTTTCTCCTTGCGTGATCCCTTCCGCCAATTGATGGATGGCTTCCGGCTGATCCCCGGCAGCGGGATAGGGTGTATGCAATTTGAAAGGCATAATGTGAGTTGCAATTTAATGAAGCCCTGGCACAGATGGCCGGCGGGACAGTAGTATATAAGAAAGCCCCGCGTAAACGGGGCTTTAGAGAAAGATAGCGTACAAATCAGAACTCGGCCGAAACAGTTACATTGGGTTCCCTCGACACTTTCCCGGACTCCACCTGCTGGCCCGTTATGCTATAATCTGCCAGTTTTATTTTAAAGGCAGATGCCACTTTGATCTTTCCATCGCCGACAGTGATCGTCCCCGGGATCTTTTCTTTCCGGGTAATATCACGGATCTTCATATTACCTGTTACACTGACCTGGTAAACCCCATCTTTATTGAATTTTACTTTCGATACTTTATCAATCTTGCCCGTGAAAGAAAACACGGGGTAGGTGTTTGATTTCATCCAGCCGTCCCCGTTGAAATGATCATGCATCCTTGGATTGGCGAAAGAAAAGTTTTTCACCGAGGCTTCAAATGCCACTTCCCCGGTTTTCGTGTTGATCGAGCCAATCACCGTTTTATTTTCTGCCTTGGGTAACGGATCTTTTTCTGTTGTTGCATCAAATGCAACGATGGCCGAAGTAGTTGTTTTTTTCTGGGCAAAGAGATAGCCGGTCGTAGAGATCAATGCCAGCAACAGGATAATCTTCTTCATTGTGTATTTTTTTTATTAAGGGTCGAACGTTTAAAACTTATGGAAGTAGTGCCTAATATCTGACTGAAGATACTGCCGCTGCAGGCACCCTTGACCGAGACCGGATCCCCGGATTTGATATCTTTCACATTGTTATATTGCTGTTTGTCAAACGAAAAAATAATATAAGACCCGGTGGTATCTGCAAACCTGATATTGATACTGGAATCACTCAATCGTTCTATAGCAGAGATATTGCCATTAATCACCAGGATCTTTTCACGGTACTTTTGATTGGCAGCACTGTCATTGGCGGCAAACTCCCGGATGAGATCAAGGGCATTAACTGTATAATCCGCTTTGATGCGGTCCGTTTCTGTGAATGTCTCCGTCATCACTTTCTTTTCAACCATTTTATAACCGGCAAAGGCAATAACCGGGCCAGCCAACAGGATGATAACCGGCACAAAATTGTTTTTAACAGGGAATGCCGTAACGATCAAACCGACGGCACAAATGGCCTGGATATACACCGGTACCTTTAACATATTGAACACATTTGTTCCCGCACCGAGATCAATCAGCTTTCGGGAGAAGAGGAAATAAATAGTAAGAAGTGAAAGGGAAAGAGCTCCTGCAATATAGGCCGGCCAGTTATTTTTTTTATTGAGCCAGTGAAGTGCGATCAGCAGCACGCAAAGTGCTGGTATCAGCCAGAAGGCATAAAATGTAAAATTCAGCTGGGGGATGGGATTTCCCATCCCGAATTTCGATTCAGCAACGGAGAAAAATTTTCCCGCAGGCAAGTAATAACCGCCAATGGCCGAATCGCTCCAGGCCACCCAGGGGAGGAAAAAACTGGTCAGCAAACCCACTGCAAAAACCAGGGGAACCCATTTTATTACCCGTGTGCTGTTCATAACAGATGTCATACTTTACTCGTAACGGCAGATCGGAACAATAGGTTGCAGCCGCCGGGACAAATATATAATGTTTAAACATTGATTTTTAAGAATGAAATAAAAAAATATGTGAAAGAATTAAAAAGCCGCCCCGCAAGTGCAGAAACGGCTTACTTACTAACCCTTCTTTAATATTTTGATCAATAATGGCTTATGTAGCCTGTATTTCCTTTATCTTTTCCCTGATCCGGGTCTCTATTTCATTTCCCAATTCCGGGTTATCGACCAGTAATTGTTTAACAGCGTCACGGCCCTGGCCCAGTTTATCATTGTTATAGCTATACCAGCTTCCGCTTTTCTGCCATATACCCAGTTCGGTTCCAATAATAAATATCCCCACGATTTTGTGAAATT
>CAYSIU010000099.1:0-8172 GCA_964431095.1 uncultured Chitinophaga sp.
ATCCATATTCTCCAAATAAGGCATTGACAAATCCAGCCGTGGCATCTTGTATCGTAGTCCCGGTTGTATAATATTTTTTCAGCAAGCCGATGATGTCCTTGCCGTTTGGTAACACATCCAATTGTCCCTGCATCCTCTCAATGAGTTGATCCAATTCCTTATCAACTTTCATCCTGCCCACTGCGCCTTTTTGTTTGGTTGACCAGGTCAGTTTTTCTCCCTGCAGGTAAATATGATTCAGCTCCTCCATGTCGGCATCCTCGGAGCCGATATAAAAAACCGGCACAAAATGATTGCCCGGCAATGATTCATTGAGGTGGTCGGCCAACCGGATGGCATGAATGATCTTATAAATAAAAAAAAGGGGGCCGGTGAAAATATTATTCTGGTGAGCGGTTGTAACAGTGAAAGTAGAAGCGGATAACAGCGAGTCTATATTTCTTTTTACCAGATCCGTGGCGGGTAACTTATCGTATTGCTTTTTTAATTCCTCCACCAATACGGCACGATTGATAACAGTCTGCTTTCTTTTTTCAATGGCCTTTTGTATTCCCTGTAGCGTAGGCGGAAAAGCAAAGAAAGGTTTCAGGGCAGCCGCCTGGTCAATATAGTCCAAGGCAATCTTTGCAAAAGCAACGGTCTGGCGATAAGGCAAACGGGTAGAAATACAGTCCATAACGATAGGTAAAAGTAAGAACTTGATCAGGACCCTGTCAAGCCACCGCAAATTTTTAACTAAATCGTTCGGGATTAAAAGCCGATAGATCAATGGAGGATCTTTCTCCCCTTATAATTTCTTTGATCAGTTGCCCCGTCCCTGCTGCGGCGCTCAGGCCTAGCATAGCATGTCCACCTGCATATACCAGGTTCCGGTAACGCCTGTGCCGGCCAATATAGGGCATCCCATCCGGAGATACGGGCCGGTACCCGAACCAGGCTTTCGGCAGGTCAGGTTCCGGGAGGTTCATGGAAGGATAATATTTTTTAAAAGCCTGATAAATGGCCATGACCCTTTTAGGCAAAATAGTATCGTTATGACCGCTCAGTTCCATCGTACCACCGATCCGAAGCCATTGATGAATGGGTGTGGTGGCTGTTCTGACCTCGGTAAGGATAGAAGGATATTGCAGGTTGTTTTCCAACCCGTCGTACACAATACTGTAACCCTTACCGGGCTGCATAGGTATTTTTATGCCCAGTAACTTCGACAGCTCTCCCATCCAAGAACCATTCGCAATGACCACTTCTTCACAGCTTGTTTTACCGGCATCGGTCAGCGCCGCCGTGATCTTTCCGTTTTGTTTTTCAAACCCGGTAACTTTCGTATGCAACAGGAATTCTACGCCCGTTTTGCTCAAATAATCACGCAGTGATTTCATGAATTGGGCTGAGTTCAGATGGCAATCATCAAGATAAAGAACACCCCCCGCCACATTCACCTCCACCTGCGTTTCATATTCCTGCACCTGCTGGGCTGTGCAGATCTTTGTTTTTAATCCAAACACGAGGGCCTGGTCGGCAAGGTGCTTTTCATGTTCTCCTGTTTTGGAGGTCTGGTACAACATCCAGCAACCTTTTTCGATCATATCAAAGGAACCCGGTAGTTCTTTCCGAACCTCATTCATTTGTTCCCGGCTCAGTTGCAGGAGGTTGTTGAGATGCGGTGCATTGCGTGCAACAGTTTTTGCATTGGCCTTCCCCCAAAAGGTCATCCCCCATCGAAGAAGATCCCAATTCAATCGTGGCTTGATATAAAATGGCGAAGAAGAGCTTAGCATCCATTTCAATCCCTGTGCAATGATACCCGGCGAGGCCAGCGGGATGAAATGAGAGGGGGATACATAACCCATATTCCCGAAAGAACAGCCATCGGTAATATTATTCCGGTCAATGACCGTTACTTCAAACCCAGCCCTTCGTAAATAGTAAGCGGTACATAATCCAATAACGCCTCCACCGATGATTACAACTTTCATAGTTTATTTTTTCCAGGCAAACTCCAGTAATTTGATAAAATAACCTCCCACTACGCTCCTCGCCTGGAAACCCACCTGTTTGCCATCCGTTGTTTCGTGCCAGTCGCTCAGGGGTACTCTCGTGGGCGTTTCGGTTACATATTTATACACCGGGTCGATCAGGGACTCAAAATTCTTTTGATTTCCGGCGAGTGTGGATGTCCAAAGTATCCAGTCGCTTTTCGTATAGGTCTTACGGTTGTCCAGTGGAAGGCCAAATGTGTTCTGCCTGGTAAGATAATAATCAATTTCGTTTTCGTATACGGACGCAGGGAATAGCCCAAGATCCAGTAATTTATCCCAGGCCAGATTGTATTTCTGGCTCCAGCTGTCTTTCTTCCCGAATGCCAGCGCATAATGTCCGCTGTCCCGGGCCAGTTCCGTCCATTTTTTTACATAACCCCGGGCGATGTTCCGGTATTCTTCCTCTTCCGGGGTTTTGCCGAGGTGCTTTGCCATTTGCGCATACGCACCGATACCGACAATGGCTTTCACTGAAAGATTGGCGTTTCTTGCCAGGTGACCCGCAAAATCATCCGTGCACAATTGATTGGCAGGATCAAATCCATCCTTCACCAAAAAATTCACCCATTGACCCAGCAGCTTCCAGTGTTGTTCAGCGAAATCATAGCGTTGGCGGGCCCGGCATATCGCTGCAGTTAATATGATCATATTGCCGGCCTCTTCCACGGGCATATCTGCACCATATGTTTGGCCGTTGGCTTGGGGATAGGTGCCGAGGTCATGTGCCGGAAAGGGCTTGGTCCACTTACCGTTTTCGCTGTATTGCATGATCGGTTCCACCATACCCTGCAAGAGGTCAGGATTGTACAACAACGTAAGCGGGGACGATGGATAGGTCACATCGACTGTCCAGATAGAACCATTGCTGAAATTTTCTTTTTGCGGGAATAGTATTTCATCGTTCGGACCTCTTACCAGTTTATGTGCCGCGAGCGATTGCCGGAATGCAATGACACATAACCTGGCATAATTTTCACCGCCCGCTTTCAACGCATCCCTGAAAACTTCCTGGTCGAATAACCTGCATCGTTCTGACAGGTCGTTGAATTGTTCCAGCGAACGAAGGATCATTTCCGCGGCCGAGGTGTAATTTTTTTTCCACCAGGCCTGCAGGTTTTGTCCAAAATACTGGATCGAATAGAGATCATCATAGGCCAGGGCGATCGTTTTTTTCACTGGTTCCGATTGAACCTTACCCAACCTGATTTCCGTATCGATCATACCCGGTATATTCACCGGCTGGGCCTCCCCGGGAAGCCATTGTTTCATCGATCCGTCCTGCAGCGCACCGATATAAAAATAACCCCAGTCAATCCGCACATCATCACCTTTCTTTTTTAATATGGGCTGTTCCTGCGTTCCACACCTGACATAGACCAGCTTTCCTTCTTTCCCCGAACGGATATCCATGGCAGTCCCCTTCCTGTTGGAGGCAATAGCGGGTGAGGCCAGCAAATAAATTTTTACATCATGAGGCTTTTTATCATTGGAAGAAACATTACAGGTAATAAAACTTACCGGGCGCGAAAAAACCGACAGATCGCCCGGAAGCAAAGGAGAGAGAAAATCCACTGCAAGGGAAACCGGCCCGCAATCAAACCCGTAGCTGGTCTTTGTCGCCATTATTAATACCGATCGCTGCACCGCAGGTTCATAACCTTTTGTATTTTTTTGTTTCCCCAATCCCGCATCCAGCCAGGCCCAACCGCCTGTATTGATACAATGAAGGGCCAATATATTTTTGCCTTTTCTTAATTTCTTTTTTATTGCATCGGCCAGTACATACTCCTTTAAATCGTTTGTGTAACAATCCTTGCAGCTGTAAGCCGGCTCGCCATTGATAAACACTTCCACATCATCATCATGCCGGACCTGCAGCATCAACCGATCGATTTGCACATCACCCAATTGAAAATAACGGCGTACCCAGATACTCTTTGATTTCCATGTTGTGGCGGCACCATTGTCCCAGCCCAGCCCGAATGGCATTTTTCCTTTCTTCCATTGGCTATCGTCAAAATCCGGGTTCATCCAACCTGCTCCCGGGTCGGCTTCAGTATATTGGCAGGCAACCGGGTTTCCCTCACCGGGAGGTACAATAGTAGTTACCGGCAAGGAGGGTTGTCCAAGAAAATCATAGATCCTCCCATCCACGCTGATCAATCCCAGCAATGCATGTTCGGCACCGGTCCAGTGGCGGGTGACCGAAGCATTTAATTTGTCCGTAAAGCTCCAGATACTGAAATACGGATCATTTGTGATCAGGGGGTAAGCCGGCGCTTTTTCCGCCTGCGAAAAAGAATGCAGGCAGGAACAACTCAGCAGGAAGGAAAAAATTGATCTCTTTTGACGGTAAAAAAACAAGTTCTGGCAGATGTTAATCTTTCGCATTGGGAATTAGCAGACTGGTTATATGGTGAATAAGGTTTTTGACAACGTATCTCTATTTAGATGCCCAATCACCAATTCACCAATTTAACTAATTAACTAATAGTTACCTCCATCCTCATATTTCGAAGCATAATTGATCTTTATTTCTTTGATCTTCGTGGGTAACCAGACTTGCATGGTATTGGCTCCCCGGTTGGCCCAGCAATAATAAGGTATGGCCGTTATCTTTCTCATCTTAATTAGAACTCCCGTTCCGTCGGCATTCGCCATGGCAGCAGGGACTTCAGCCTGCAGCGCAACCACGGGTTCATCTAAAATTTTATATTCAGACATTGTAAAACTTGTGTTGGGGGGAAGAGTCAGGTTCCAGACCCCGGCTTTGTTATCCGCCCCTTCAACACAATAAACCAATGGGCCACGTTGAATGGCAATCCTGTCGTTGTCCATTTTTACTTGATTCATAGCTGTTAATTTCCGGATATTCATGGGCAGTTCTAACTCAATAATATCCCCCTTCTTCCATTCCCTTTCAATCACCTCATAACCGTTTTCCAGGGAAGTTTTAACGTCTTTGGAATCCATAATTTCTTTCCCGTTAATTCTTATTGCAAGTTTATTTTCCTGGTGATCGAGAAAACCATATAACCCACCGGCGATGGCGGTTTCTTTATACCAGCCGGGCACTCTCACGTGGAGGTTGAATTTTGATTTTTTATCAGGGTCTACACTAAGCTTTATCTTCCCATCCCAGGGATAATTGGTTCCCATTTTTACGGCTACATCCGTATTCCCGATTTTGATCCTTGTATCGCTCCCTACAAATAAATTCACCCAGATCCCGTCTTCGCTTCTCCCATAAATATAATTTCCAACAGAAGTAACAAGTCTTGCAATATTGGCCGGACAACAGGCCGTACCAAACCATTCCCGGCGCTGGTGCTGGCCATTGGAGGCAAGTACATTATCGTAAAAGAAATGATCGCCGCTGAGACTCAATCCGTCCAGTGCCCCGTTGTACAGGCTTCTTTCCAGCACATCAATATATTTACTGTCGCCGGTGAGCTGGCACATCCGCTGGTTCCACAAAACCATACCCACGGAAGCGCAGGTTTCGCAATACGCATCTTCATTCGGGAGATCATAATCTTTCGTGAACCCTTCATTACTTCCTGCCGAGCCGATACCACCGGTGAGATACATATTACGTTCCACCACATCTTCCCAAACCTTCTTCATGGCTTCCATATAATCCTGGTCACCCGTCAACGCTGCCACATCGGCCGCGCCGGTATAGAGATACATTGCCCGCACTGCGTGACCGGTGATCTCGGTTTGTTGTTTTACCGGCATAAGATCCTGCCAGTAACCGGGAGTGACCCATGTTTTTCCATATGTATAATAACCTTTGCCCCTTTGTTGCAGGTACCAGTCGGCCAGTTTTAAATAGCGATCATCCCTGGTTACACGATATAACTTTACCAATGCCAATTCAATTTCCTCGTGGCCACTGAACCACTTTTTATTGGCCAGGCGGAATGTGGAATCAATATGATTGGCGAGACGGATCGCCACATCCAGTAGTTTTCTTTTTCCTGTTACATTATAATAGGCCACAGCGGCTTCGATGAGATGCCCGGCATTGTAATCCTCGTGCGCCTCGATAACGGTCCATCGTTGATTAATGTCCCGTAACGTGAAATAAGTATCAAGATACCCATCGGGCAACTGAGCGGCTGCTACTTTGTCGATCCATTCATCCGCCTTCGCTTCCAGGGCGCTGTCCGGGTGGGTCTTTAACGCGTAGGCGATTGCTTCGAGGGCCTTGTACACATCACTGTCATCATAATAAAGTCCTTCAAACTTCTCGCCCTTGTTGCGGGCTACTTTTTCAAAATTGCGGATGCGCGGGGTTTTTACTTCCGTCTGGTAAATGCAGGCTTTCAGGGTCACGGTCGCCACTTTATCGATCTTGGGTCTCCAGAAATTGTCGGTGATGTTCACCTGCGAAAAATTGACAAACTCAAATTTCTGCAGCGGGGATTGTGCAAACCCTTTCCCGGTTATGACGCAAATGATAAAAAAGAAAATACTTTTTTTCATATTAGCCGTTTTGACTTTACTGATTAGCAAATCTATTCTCCAAAGATCTCTCTTAGTTTTTTATCCAGCTCCTCATCCTCTTCTCCATATCTCCCGATGATCAGCCCGTTCTTATCCACCAGGATCCGCGTGGGCAGTTCATGGATCCCGAACTTTTCACTAATATCATTTTCACTTTTCTCACCTTTTCTCAGCTTATCCCAATCCAGCCCGCGCAATACATGCAGCCATGGCAGGGAATCCTGCTGTACCGCTTTTTTCCAGTTCTCCGGCCTGCTGTCATCATCGCTCACCCCGATGATTTCTAATCCTTTATCCTTATACTTTGAATAGAGCTCTTTCATATGCGGGTTCCCTTTCCTGCAGGGAACGCACCAGCTGGCCCAGAAATCAAGCAACACGATTTTTTTATCCCTGAATGCAAACAAAGACAAGGGACTGCCATTGATATCATTCCTGGAAAAATCTTTGGCCATAGCGCCAGGCGATCCGCCTCTTAGTTTTTCAAACTCTTCTTTAACATATTGTCCATATTTGGACTTCCGGACATTAGGTCCGAAATGATCATAATAACCTTCCAACTGTTCCCATGAAAAATCTGCTACATGAAAACGTAGCATGTAAGCAGTAACATAGGAACCCGGGTGGCTGGAAAAAAATTTGTAATCAATGGTATCCAATTGCCGGTTATAGGGTTCCATTTTATCCCGGATCTGCTGGGCCTTGTCTTTGTCTTTTTCATTCCTGTATTGCGCCGAAAGGCTGCTCAATTGAGAATAAATTTCTTTTTTCTTTTCATTCAATTGCCGGTATACATTCTGCACTTTTGAACCCATAACAACCGCATCTTTGAACTTATCCTTTGTCAGTTGCACCTTCATACGTGCGGGGGCAATAAAAAAATTAACGTTGTTCACATCATCCACGCTGCGGACCTTACCGTAGGAAAGATAAATCATAGTGGGTCCGTCGATGTTTCCGGAAAAGGAAAACTCGCCCCGGGCATTCACCGTGGAGCTGTCACGAACCGGTTTACCTTCTGCATCCTGATAATTCAGATAGATAAAACCATCCGCAATATCTTTTGCTTTTCCATTCAGTGTGAATTTCTGGGCGAATAACAACTGGGTAATTGTCAAAAAGATAAGCAGCAAACCGTAATTCATAATTATTTCAATTCATTTTAATGAGCTATACCACCTGGAAACCCAATGCATAAGGATCATCTTCGGTATCGATGGTTATCGTGTTGTATCCATAAATTTTTGCCCAGCCTTCGATGGAGGGCCGGATGGCTGGTTTTCCCGCCAACAGCAACTCTTCCTCGATCCGTCCTGTGAAAGTACTCCCGATAATACTCTCGTGAATAAAGGCTTCCCCCTTTTTTAATTTGCCTTTGGCATACCATTGGGCCATTCTTGCCGAAGTGCCCGTTCCGCAGGGCGAGCGGTCAATGGCTTTATCGCCGTAGAAAACAGCATTTCTCGCCGTGGATGCTTTATCCAATACCGCACCACTCCATAAAATATGTGAGCAACTATGGATGGTAGGATCTTCCGGGTGTACAAATTCATACCGGGTATTGATGTTCTTTCTTACTTTTCTTGACCAGGCAATCAGTTTATCTGCCGGGTAATGTTCC
>CAYSIU010000100.1:0-8135 GCA_964431095.1 uncultured Chitinophaga sp.
CCAGTTCTCCCGGTTTTCTGCCTTCGATGGCCACATTCCCGATGGCACAGCCCCATTTGGGGTGCATAGAAGTATTCAACTTCACTTTGGGCATATCTTTCACTTTTTCCATCCAGTAATTTTTCAGGTAGTGCAGCCGTTTTTCCTTTCTTTCATTGCCGATCATTTCCTGGAACTCGAGCGCCTTTCCAATGGCTTGTTCAATGAAAAAGGGCCTTGTTCCCAATGCTTCGAATTTCCGGATATCTGCAGACAGCGGATCCCCGGTGGCGAACAAAGGGTATATGTTTTTAATCTTTTCTTTCTTCACATACAGCATCCCGCTGCCAATCGGGGCAAAGAGCCATTTGTGCAGGCTGGCAGCAAAATAATCGGCATCGAGTCCGGGTACGGTAAAATCAAAATGGGCAAAGCTATGCGCTCCATCCACCACCACCTCGATCCCTCTTTTATGCGCTTCCTCTGCAATTTTCTTCACGGGTAATATCTGCCCGTTCCAGTTGATGATATGCGTAATATGGACCACTTTTGTTTTGGAAGTAAAGGCATTCACATATTGGCTCACCAGGTAATTCTCATCCTCGCTTGGTAATTCGAGGTTGATCCATACTATTTTGATCCCGTCCCGAAGCTCTCTTTGTTTGTAGGCATTCACCATATTGGGATAATCTTGTTTGGCTGCCACGATCTCATCTCCCGCCTTTAATTGTAACCCGAATATCACTGTCTCCAATCCTTCTGAAGAATTCCGGTTGATCGCAATTTCCTCCGGGTCGCAGCCCGCGAGGTTGGCCATATTCTTTCTCAGCGGTTCACGTCCCTGGTCAAGGATGCGCCACATAAAATAACTCGGCGCTTCATTACTGTAATCATAATACCGTTTCATGGCATCCTGCACGGTTTTTGGAGCAGGTGAAACGCCGCCGTTGTTCAGGTTGATGATCGCGGGTGAAACAGTAAAGGATTGCTGGATATAATACCAGAAATCTTCTTCCGTAGCAAGAGCCTCGGGTGATATCCCTTCCGCATTACGAAGGGCCGATTCGAGGTTCCGGGCCCAGGCAGGTTTTGAAAGAGATGCCAAAAATGCAGTGGCGGAAAAAACTCCTGCCCTCTGCAAAAAGCGGCGACGGTTGGTTACAGGCATAATACTTGTTTATATACTAAAAGTACCAAATTAAATGCTCATTAATACTGTGGACTGCAGACTGTTGACTGCTGACTGTCAATTGTTTGCGGACTAATTTAAAAAAACTAACTTTAATTTCTAACAGAATTTATATGAAGATTCTCGAAATCAAAGTACTGAAAGGTCCCAATTACTGGAGTGTGCGCCGTACCAAACTGGTACAGATGAAACTGGACCTGGAGGAACTGGAACAAAGTCCCACCAATAAGATCCCGGGATTTCGGCAACGGTTGGAACAATTGTTCCCGACGATGATCGGGCATCGTTGCAGTGAAGGTACAAAGGGAGGTTTCTTTAAAAGAGTGGATGAAGGCACCTGGATGGGTCATGTGATCGAGCACATTGCCCTTGAATTGCAAACGCTCGCAGGAATGGATGTAGGGTTTGGCAGAACCAGAACACCGGAAGGAGAAAAAGAAGGAGTGTATTATGTGGTGTTCAGTTATATGGAAGAAGACGCAGGTGTGTATGCTGCACGCGCATCGGTGAAGATCGCCCAGTCATTGGTGGATGGAATTACCTATGATCTTTCAGAAGATATCCAGAAGCTGAGAGAGATCCGTGAAGATACCCGGTTAGGACCTTCCACTGGTTGCATCGTGGAGGAGGCGGCTAAAAGAGGCATACCCTATATCCGTCTCAACAAACAAAGTCTCGTACAGCTAGGCTATGGGATCAACCAGAAGCGGATCCGTGCTACCATTGCTTCCACCACTTCCAATATTGCCGTGGATATTGCCTGCAATAAAGAAGAAACAAAGATGCTGCTGGAAGCAGCGGAGATTCCCGTGCCAAAAGGTACCGTGATCAGGACCGAAGACGGATTAAAAGAGGCCGTGGAGAAATATGGATACCCACTGGTAATAAAACCGATCGATGGCAATCATGGAAAAGGGAACACTACCAATATCAACAGTTGGGAGCAGGCCTTGAAAGCATTGACGGCTGCCAGGGAATATAGTCGAAGCATCATTGTAGAAAAATTCATCACGGGTTTCGATTTCCGTTGCCTGGTGATCAATTATAAATTCATTTGCGCCGCGCTCCGGACTCCCGCTTCCGTGATCGGGGATGGAGTGCATACCATTCAATGGCTCGTAAATGAAATCAATAAAGACCCCCGCCGCGGCTATGGCCATGAAAAAGTGCTGACGCAGATCACGATCGACGAATTTACCCAAAAGATGCTGGATGATCTCGGCTACACATTGGAAACGGTCCCCAAAAAAGATGAGCTGGTGTTGCTGAAGCCCACCGCCAATCTTTCTACCGGCGGAACTTCTGCCGATGTAACGGATGAAGTACACCCGGCCAATGTATTCATGTTCGAAAGGATCGCGCGGATCGTAGGATTGGATATCTGCGGCATTGATGTGATGGCCACCGACCTGCGGACGCCGGTAACCGAGAATGGCGGAGCGGTGCTGGAAGTAAATGCAGCCCCGGGATTCCGCATGCACATTGAGCCGGCGGAGGGATTGCCGAGGAATGTAGCGGAACCGGTAGTGGATATGCTTTTCCCCAGGGGCAGTGTGGGACGCGTCCCGATCATCGCCATTACCGGCACCAATGGTAAAACAACCACGTCCAGGCTGATTGCGTATATTGCCAAGACGGCGGGTAAAAAAGTAGGCTATACGACTTCTGATGGGGTTTATATCCAAAACCAGATGATGATGAAAGGCGACTGCACGGGACCGGTATCTGCGCAATTTGTGTTGAAAGATCCTACCGTTGATTTCGCCGTGCTGGAGTGTGCAAGGGGCGGCATCTTAAAATCAGGACTGGCTTTTCAAAACTGCGAAGTGGCGATTGTTACGAATGTCGCTGCGGATCATATAGGATTGGGAGGCATTCATTCGGTGGAGCAGATGGCGAAAGTGAAGGCGGTGGTCCCCGAAACAGTGTTCCCGCACGGCTATGCAGTGTTGAATGCGGACGATCCGCTGGTTTACAAAATGAAAAATGACCTGAAATGCAATGTCGCATTGTTCAGTATGGACGAGAACAACCCACTCGTCAAAGAACATGCGGCAGAGAACGGATTATCCTGTGTGTTTGAGAACGGGTATGTGACGCTGATGAAAGGCAACTGGAAAATACGGGTACTCCATGTCAAGAATATCCCACTCACCTATGAAGGGAAAGCAGTGCATAATATTACGAATTGCTTGCCCGCGGTGTTGTCCACTTATCTTTTCCGTGATATTACCATTGAAGACATCCGGACCGGTTTGCAGACATTCGTTCCCAGTGAGACGCTGACACCCGGCCGGCTGAATTTCTTTTATTTCAAGAATTTCACCATGCTGGCTGATTTTGCGCATAATCCTCATGGATTAAAGTTGCTTTGTGATTTTGTCAGCAAGCTGGATTACCCGCTCCGGATCGGGGTAATCAGCGGCACGGGCGACCGGAGGGATGAAGATATCCGGGAACTCGGTGAAATTTCCGCACAGTATTTTGACGAGATCATCATCCGTTGTGATAAGAACCTGAGAGGGCGCACGGCCGATGAGATCATTGACTTGCTCAAGGAAGGAATCAACAATGTGAACCCCGCACTGCCGGTAATGACCATCCCGAACGAGGACCAGGCATTGGATTTTATTTATGAAAATGCCAAGCACGGTGCTTTATACACCATCATGTGCGATGTGGTGGCCGGAGCATTGAATAAAATAAGAGAGTTAAAAGATCGCGAAGAAAGAGAGCTATCATCTACTGACAGAAGCCGGGATGACAACCAACAGTCAACAGTAAGCCACCCGAATTTTGTTGTTCAGGGTCAGGCTTTCGGGGTCGGAAGCAAGTAGTTGGAAAATCCATTTTGCACCAAGGGCTTCAAATCTTATTTTTGCCAGCCCGTTCCGAAACGGAACGTTCGGGCGGGCACTCCCATTTACGAATCATTGACCCATGGTGTAACGGTAGCACTACAGATTTTGGTTCTGTCTGTTAAGGTTCGAATCCTTATGGGTCAACGAAAGTGGAAAGATGAATAGTCTTTCCTTTTTTTCTTTATAAAACAATGTTGTCATGCGGTCCTTTAATCTAAATTTCATATTACCATTATTTAAAGCTACCTTTGTATCCTTCTATGTTATTCCTCCATTGAATTTGTTTCATCTTCAAATGCCATGATGGCTTAACGTAAGGCGGGTAAAGTATCATCTTCAAAACATTGATAGCCTTACCAGATTATTCACAATTATTTATTTCAAATTTCAATTCATGTCATTTAAAGAGTTACAACTCATTGAGCCTGTATTAAAAGCGCTGCACGATAAAGGCTATGCAACACCTACACCCATACAGGAACAATCCATCCCCGTTATTCTTCAAAAAAGAGATGTACTGGGATGCGCACAAACAGGTACCGGTAAAACAGCCGCGTTTGCCATTCCCCTGTTGCAATTATTACACCTCCAAACTGCTCAATCAAAGGAGCGCCGTCCCCGTATCAAAGCCCTGGTCTTGACACCAACAAGGGAACTTGCCATACAGATAGGCGAAAGCTTTAAAGTCTATGGCAAATACCTGCCTCTGAAACGCCTTGTTATTTTTGGTGGTGTGTCACAACATCCACAGGTAAATGCGCTGTCACAGGGAACAGATATCCTGGTGGCTACACCGGGTCGTTTGCTGGACCTGTTAAACCAGCGTCTGCTTTCGCTGGATAATATAAATTTCTTTGTGCTGGATGAGGCCGACCGTATGCTGGACATGGGTTTTATTCATGACGTAACACGGATCATTTCAAAACTGCCTGCAGAGCGTCAGACTGTTTTCTTTTCTGCAACCTTTTCTCCGGAGATCCAGGCGCTATCAACCCGCTTGTTGAGGCAACCGGTTAAAGTGAAAGCAATCCCTCCTGCCAGTACAGTCAATCTCATACAACAGTCACTGTATTTTGTAGAGAAACAAAATAAACGAGCTCTCCTGATCAATTTGTTGTCGGATCCTGGTATCAGGACGGCATTGGTTTTTACCAGGACGAAACATGGAGCTGATAAAGTAGCTAAAGATCTTAACAGGGCAGGCATAAAATCAGGAGCTATACACGGCAACAAATCACAAATTTCCCGCCAGTCGACATTGCTAAATTTCAAGACCGGGAAAATAGAGGTACTGGTAGCAACGGACATTGCAGCAAGGGGACTGGATATTGACGGAGTGAGTCATGTTTTCAATTATGAATTACCCAATATTCCGGAAACTTATGTGCACAGGATAGGGCGAACGGGCAGAGCAGGCGCGAGTGGCGTGGCTGTTTCTTTTTGTGATCATGAGGAAAAAGTTTACTGGCGTGACATTCAGAAATTGATCAATAAAGAAATCCAGGTTATAAAGGATCATGCTTTCGTTACTGCCCCTGTGCAAGTCAATCAGCACCAACCATTCCAGGCAGCTATGTCGACCGACAGGCGCCATGACTATACTGGAAGAAGAAAAGGAAGAAGTTATTTAAAGCAAAGAGCCTGATAGTTATAATTCATTTGGGATACTGCGTTAAATAGAGTACCTTTGACTAAATAGCAAAATACTTCAACAATCAGTCAGGATCAGTTTCGATTCCTTCTTTCTAAGCCAGTAATTGGCTTCTTATCTTTTCTCTTGCTGCTGTATTTATTTTATTTATTTATAATTAAACTGTTTCTATTATGAACATGTATGTTTCTAACCTGGGTTTTCATACCAGTGATGAAGACCTGCGTAAATTATTTGAACCTTTTGGCCAGGTTACTTCGGCCAAAGTTATTACTGACCGGGAAACGGGCAGAAGCAGGGGATTCGGGTTTGTCGAAATGGCCGCCAAGACAGATGCCGAACAGGCAATAAGTAAGCTGAATGGGAAAGAAGTAGAAGGAAGAACTATTTCCGTTAGCGTGGCCAGGGAAAAAGAAAACCGCTCCGATAAAAGGAGATTCTGACCGGAACAGGAAGGACGAACTTTTTGATAATTATCAATTAATCCAATGACTTACGAACAGATAGAAGAAATTGTACAAAAAAAGAATTCCTCTGGATCCATATTTGAGATCAGGTTCAAAACGCGTAACCCGGTAAAGGGACTATTTATAAAAACCTCGGATTACACGGAGCTAAGCCGCAAAAACCTCTGGAGGATCGTAAGCGAAAGTCATATTGATGAATACAGAAAAACTAATAGCGAAACCCTGGCAAGGATCTTCAACGGAACAGAGTTCATCAGGCTGCAGGTGCAATCCTGAACTACAAAGTGGATGTTGTTGCAAAACAGGAGGGTTAGACAAATAAATCTATAACATGGGGAAATCAAAAGAAACATTTAATAAAAAGGAAAAGGAAAAAAAAAGACTTAAGCAGAAACAGGATAAAAAGTTAAAAACAGAAGAACGCAAAGCCAACAAAAAAGATGGTAATTCACTGGAAGGAATGATGGCTTACGTCGATGAAAATGGTGACCTGACGGACACTCCACCCGATCCGTTAAGAAAAAAAGTCTTTAAACAGGAAGATATACAAATAGGGGTACCCAAACAGGAATTTACAGAGGAAAATGGCTTTAGGACAGGTACGGTTAGTTTTTTCAATACAGCAAAGGGCTTTGGATTTATCAATGACCTTGCTACTAATGAACGAATATTCTTTCATGTTAATGACATGCTGGAGCAAGTAGAAGAATCGGACAAGGTTCAATTCCTTGTCAAGAGCGGCCCCCGTGGCCTGAACGCTATTCAGCTAAAGAAGATGGTTTAATTTTTAATCGCAGCCAGTAAAGAACTAACACTTATGAAATAATATTATTATGGGTCAACGAAAAGCTGAAGTAATCTTCAGCTTTTTTGTTTCTTACCTTTGCATAACTATTGCCTTGTAGTATAATGGTAGTACGAGAGATTCTGGCTCTCTATGTCAGGGTTCGAATCCTTGCAAGGCAACAAGACCCGGTAAATCCAACCTTTTTTCTATTAAAGCAGTCTGGCAGGGAATCCTTGCAAGGCAACAAAAGCCGGATAAATCCGGTTTTTTGTTTTTGTTTATTTGCGCAGCATAACAGGTTGTCAGAATGATCACGATAACTACCTGCCCTGCTCGCCTTCGCAAAACCTCAGTAAAGCGGCTCGAATTCACCTCCAGGTAATGATAGAGTGCACAATTCCTCTTTGAATCACTTTCATGACTTACTTAACGTCCGCATGGCAAGCCGGCACATATTTCTCCCGCCGGACAAAGTGTTGCCCAGTATGGATCCCAATTGTCGCAACCACAGTTCCCTGTCTGGGGATCGTATTCATACCCAAGCCCGCATCCATACCCGTTCCAGAAATGGTACCACCAATCGGCAAGGGTCTCTACGCCTCCGGCTCCTAAATCTCCCACATCGGCACCCAATGACGAACCGAAATACCATTGATAAAACTGATCATAAGCAGTTCCAATCATTAGACCTGCAGAAAAGGCGGCTGCTACGCCAAAGAATGCAGTAGCGGCACCTTCTAACCCGGCGCCGCCTCCTCCCCATAATACTGATGCGGGTGGAGGGGTCGAAATCGACCCTTGCCATGGTATAGCTCCAAACCCACGCGCATACGACCAGGTAATAAAAAATATACCGCTGTACGAGGCGGCCATACCACCCCTGCTAACGACGTCCAAAATCGTGTTATAATCCCACCCCCCAAACCAGCCCTGATCTCCATTGATTCCAATAGTTCCAAAATGATCCGAACTATTGACAGGATCATTTAGTACATACCCATAAAGATTGGCATCGCCGCCTGCGAATAGCCTGGGATCTTTTGTGGTCCATCGTCCGGTAGATGCATCATAATCTCTTGCACCAAAACGTGTGAGCCTGCTTTGCTGATCATAAAACCCGCCGGCAAATCCAAAAGGCTGGAACCCCGGATTGGAATCAGCGATCACATTCCCGTATTCATCATAATCGATCCGCTGTACA
>CAYSIU010000101.1:0-8117 GCA_964431095.1 uncultured Chitinophaga sp.
GGTACTACACAATGAACTAACAGGGGGGGCTTTATTATTGCAGGATTTTGCGGCCACAGAGGAAAGTATTCTCGCAGTGCTGGCTTATTTTGATGTGTTTTATTATCCACTCACCCGTGAAGAGATACAGCAATTCCGCGAAAACAAGGGGAACGAAAACCAGCTGGATGCCGCGCTGGCAGCATTGATCAGGAGGGGAATCGTTTTTTGTTTTGAGAACCTGTATTCGCTGCAAAATAACCCGCTGCTGGCTTACCGAGGAAGGGAAGGGAAACAGCAGACTGGGAAACGGATCCACCGGGCGTTAAAATTATGAAGGTTCCTTCAGAAAT
Source organism: uncultured Chitinophaga sp. (assembly GCA_964431095.1). Taxonomy (GTDB): domain Bacteria; phylum Bacteroidota; class Bacteroidia; order Chitinophagales; family Chitinophagaceae; genus JJ008. Next base: position 333 of record CAYSIU010000101.1, read on the forward strand.
TCCCCTTTATAAGAGCCGTGTGTATCTCGGGTTCCCTGTCCAAGAACTATGCAGATGCAAAAGCCGATTTTGATTTTTTTATCATCACAAAAGCCCGGAGGCTCTGGATCGCAAGAACCCTTATGCACCTCTACAAAAAACTGACTTTTTTGAGAGGTCGCCAGCATTATTATTGCATGAATTATTACATCGATGAAGAGGTTTTATTGCTCGAAGATCAAAACATCTTTACCGCAATAGAATTAAAAACTTTATTACCCGTAAGTGGGGAACACACCCTGCAGCGCATGTTTGGAGTAAATCATTGGATCGATCATTGGCTTCCTTTCTGTAAATTCCGCAAGCAGGAGCAGGCAGACCGGCCCAACTCCGTGTTAAAACGCCTTTTTGAATGGTTCTTCAATAATAAAAGGGGCGACAGGCTGGACGATCATCTCATGCGGATCAGCACCCGGCGATGGAAAGACAAGGAACAAAAAGGGAGAAAAAATAATAAAGGACAGTTGATGATGCTTATCAGCGGGAAGCATCACGCAAGGTTCAATCCCGGGGCCTTTCAGGAAAAGGTACTTGAATTGTATGAGCAGAAACTTAAGAAGCTGAACGCGGCTTACTCAATCCCCGCACCCGTTTATTTTTTCTGAAGCGTAATAATATAATAGTCTCCGATAGCCTTCCAGGGCCACCTGGACTTTAATCGCTCCTCTTTATTTCTGAGAAAACCGAACCATTTGGGATGCTTGATAGCAAAATCCTGCAGATAAGAAGGAGGTACAAAAGAACAAAGTCCTTCCAGTGCTACAACTTTAAACGACTCCTTCAATTGATTACGTATAAACGAAGGATTATAATACCAACACCTGAAATATTCTCCTTCGATATGAGCTATGGCTCCTTTTTTCCCGGCAAAACGACGGAATGCAGTTTTGAATCGTCCTTTAAATAGCAGGAGGAATTCCCATAAACAGAATTTGGGAAGTATGACCAGGGTAACATATCCGCCCGGTTTCACCAGGTGGGGGAATACCGATAATACTTTTTCCAGCCGGGGAGTGCAGTTCAATCCTGCAAAATTGGAGAAGATATGATCATAGGGACCCTGCTCCTGCAGGTTTTCCAGTTCTGTAAAAGAACAAAGCTCATGCGTGATCTTTTTGTTCAACTGCTGTTCATTCACTTTTTTTGCCAGTATTTCCTGCATCCCGGGTGAGATGTCTGTAGCGTGGACATGATGACCCTGCCGGGCAAAATAGATAGCGTCCTCGCCGGTCCCGGCATTCAATTCGAGTATGTTCGAATGGGATTTTAAAAATCTTTCTGTATGTTCTCTTACTCTTTTTCTTTTGTATTGAACGATCAAGTCCGATCCGAAGAGCCGGTCAAATAATGGGGCCTGTTTGCTGAATGCTGCTGCTGCGGCCTGTTCGGTCATATCTGGAACGGGATGGGTCATGCGACTGGAGCTTCTAATTGCTGCAATTTTTGTTTGGCCATCCAGGCAGCGGGACTATAATAAAGCAGTGACAGGGCTTTTTTGATCTTATTCAATCCGAATGCTGCGGGTTTCGACAAGAGGCTTTTAATGGCTTCGATCGCCATGTGCTTGTGATAACTTTTGTGCACATACCGGTGCAGTTGTTTGTAAAACCCCGGGGCATACGTATTGCGAAACATCAGGGCCAATTCGTCGGAATCGGTCCAGTTGGTCTTTTCCCTCAATTGCACTTTTACTCTTTCGTAAAAAACGGTACCGGGCAGGGGATAGGAGACGGAGATACCGATCTCGTGCGGGAGCAATTCCCAGATCATCTTAATGGTTTTGATAATATCTTCTCTTACTTCTCCCGGGTAACCAAACTGGATGAAAAAAGAAGGATGAATATTATTTTTTTTCAGCAAACGGGTGGCTTCATAGATCTGTTGCACCGTGATCCCCTTATCCATGGCATCCAGGATCTTTTGAGAACCGCTTTCGGCGCCCATCCAGATATTTTCACAACCGGCCCTGGCCAGGTCGCGGATATAATTTTCCTGCAGCAGCAGATCAGCCCTTGCCTGTATCTTGAATTTAAAATGCAAATGTTCTTTTTCCACCAGGTCGGCAAATTCATGAACCCAGCCAGGTTTCAAACCAAAAATATCATCACAGAACCAGATATGATCAAAGCCATAGTTCTCCACCAGTATTTTCAATTCAGTCACTACATGCTGTGGCGAACGGGAATTATAACGGTTACCATAGATCGGTTTGGCACACCAGTTACACTTAAAGGGACAACCCCGGGTCGTAGCCATGTTCAGTGAGAAATATCCTTTGTGTTTCAGCCAGGTTTTCCGGTAGGCCTCTATATCCACCAGGTCCCAGGCCGGGATGGGGAGTTCGTTCAGTTCTTTCATCAATTGACGCTTCACTGTTTTTATCACTGCATCTTTCTGGCAAAAAGCAAGACCGGGGATGGAGAAAAGATCATGTTGTTTGTTATCGAGTGCCTTTATCAACTCCAGCAGGGTCTGCTCGGCCTCACCCAGCAACACAAAATCGGCGCCTTCATTGAGGTAATTTTCAAAGCGATCATTGGCGTCCGAACTGGAAACGATCACCCTGCAGCCTTTCTGTTTTGCAAATTTCATCATCTCGAATGCGGCTTCCCGCATATTCGTCAGGCACATCTTGGTGAGATAGTTAAATCCATCATCATAGAGCACAAAATAATCAGGGTTGTGTTTTTGCAGGGGCGGGATCACCTCCTCGGGACCATAGGCGAACATGTTATCCAGGAAAAAAACTTCATGACCCTGGTTGCGCAGGAGCACAGCGGCCTGCAAAGTGCCGATGGGAGGATACGGTTGCCCCCCGGCCCATTGCTTGGGGTCGAAGCGCATGAAATAAGAGTGCGAAAAAAGTATTTTACTCATCGTGGTTTGTCAATTTAATTTTGTTCCCGGTGAAAGGTTCAGGTAGCAAACGCATTTCATACAGGTTGGATCATTGTCTATATCCAGCTCCCTTCGAAAACCGATACTTTTACCGCTGTTGAGGATCTCCTCCAGCGACCGCTCCCTGATATTTCCCAGCGGCGCATGAAAAAAACAGGGAAGAACCGTACCATCGGCTTCTATCACGGTAGAAACCCAGGGAGCATTGCATTTTTTATAAGGAAATGGATTGTGCCTGTAAAAGGCGGCATAATACTGGTATATCTTCTGCAATTTGGAAGGGCTTTCGGCAATAAAACCCGATTCGAAATCTTCCTTATGCTTGGTGAATATTTTTTCCAGGATATAGTTTAACTCCGGTAACTGGCTTTCCTCCAATAAAATTTCCTGCTTGCGCTGATCGCTCCACAGCACCTCCCTGTTGAAAGCGTGACTGCTGACATCGGCCGGAAGAAAACTTACCTGGTCGAGTTCCATATCTTTTGCAGCCTCAATAATAGCGGGCCATCTGTTGAAATTGATCCGGTGGATCACCGTTCTCGCCGTTATCCTGAAACCGGGTTTGATATTCTTAAGGTAGAGCACTCCTTTGCGGAGTTTTTGAAAGGCACCCGGAATATTCCGGATATAATTATGCGTGACTTCATCCCCATCCAATGATACGATGATGTCATGCACATGCTGCAACAACAGTTCTGCATTTTTTTGTAAGGTCAGTCCCGTGGAAAGAAGCGTTACGTTGATATCCTGCCGGTTCAATATTTCACAAAAGCGGAAGAAATTCGGATTCAGCAGGGCTTCCCCGCCCGACATCACCACCTGCCGGGTGCCGAACTTTTTGAATGACACAAGTAGACCCCGGATATCATCTTCTGTCAGTTGCTTCAGGTTTTGATTGTCTTTCCATATATCACACATCACGCAACGGCAATTGCAGGCGCTATGCGGCATCAGGATCACAATCGGCAATGCCTTTATCTGGTCCGTTTGTAAAGTGCGATACCGCTGGAACGTATGATATAGTGATTGGGTGATCGTCACTTTCTTTTGCTGATTTTATAAATAAAATTCTTTTCCAGTATCGTTGTTCGGGTTTGCAGCAGACGGAGATGGAAACCATTGCCGGCGGCCGCGGTTTCGATCAGCCCAATATCACATCCATCGCAAAGCACCATGATGATCTCCGTTTGATCATGAACATAGGGTGATAGCTGTTCAAACAGGCGAAAGAAATATTCCCCGTTCTCCCCGCAGTACCAGGCATAGTCGGATGGTTTTCGCGGTTGTTTTTTATAGTAAGGGGGATTGATGGCAATGATGTCGAATGCTTGTTCGGGGATATCGGTAAAGAGATCGGAGGTTATAATTTCAAGCGACACTTTATTATTCCTGCTGTTGCGATGGAGGTAGGTGATCGCGATGGGATTGATATCGGAAGCAGTAACCTTCGCTCCCTTTCGGGAGGCATAGATGGAAATAAGACCACTGCCGGCTCCTAATTCCAGGATTTTTTTGCCGTTTAAGGGTAGGTTCCTGAGATACCGTAATAAAAACCGGGTGCTGAAAAAGAAACCCGGATGAAATACCTGTGGAGGGATCTCCAGGCGGATATCATCATGGTGATAGGTCCTTGTTTTGGAAAGATATCTTACCAGCAAGGGTTTATAGGTGCGCGACACGATATGTTTCAGTACAGCTCTCAAAATCCTTCAATTTCAGGTTGACGGTATTTCCACAGGATCTGCAGGGCTTTTAATTCATAGGGTTTCCAATACAGGCCTGTTTTGTACCGGATAGAGGAAATGATGTGCAGCACTTTTCTTTTTAACCGGCTCAGGCGGATGTCAGATACCGTGGGATAATACCCATTGAGTACGGTCTCAAAATCTTTTATTTTATTGATCATTTCGGGTGTAAGCCAGGGCGTGAGGGGGTTTTTCCGCAGGTCAAAATTTTCCCATTGCGGGCTGATCCAGTCCTCGAGTCGTTCAGGAAAATGAAACCCCGTTTGCAATACCCGTTCATAGAGATCCGAACCCTCGGTAGGAACCGGGCTGTATACGTAAATGATGATTTCTGTTTTTGGGTTGATCTGTTTGATCTCTTTAATAAAAGCGATATCCTGCTCGATCTGCCTCATCACCTGTTCAGGGTTATCGGCGGGAGTACCCAGCACAAATGAGTATTCAGGAATGATATCAAACCTTGCCATTCTTGCTGCGAACTGTCGCATTCCTTCGGCAGATTGTGTTCCTCCCTTGTCCATTTTTTTCAATAGCTCATCGTTGCCGGTCTCTGCACCGAAAAAGATCATCCGGCAACCGCTTTCTCTCATCATGGCAAGCGATTCGTCCGAATACTTATCGATCGTATCAATGCGTCCTTCGCCCCACCAGATCATATTTTCCGGTTGTATCAGCCGGGCGAAATCCACGGTTCTTTTTTCTGACACAAAAAAGTTGTTATCGTGGAATTCAATGGCGTTCCCCCCGAAATTCTCTTTCAGGTATTGGATATCCTTATAAATGAGTTGGGCAGACTTCCCTTTCCACCGGGCATTGTAGATGGGTACCACCGCGCAGAAAGAACATTTGAACGGGCAGCCATAACTGGAATGATAGGCGATCGTCTTAGTCCCGAGATAGGTTTTACCAAGATAACGGCGAATAGGATAAAAGTCGTTCAGTTTTTCATAGGGCAGGGCGGGTAATTCGTCTGGCTCATATAACTCATCTTTGGCGGTTTTGACAACCTGCCCCCCCAACTTGTACATGAGGTTGTGGATCCGCTCATAGGGAGTATTATTTTCAAGGGACTCCAACAATGCAGGAAAAGCTTTTTCACCCGGGCCGTTCACAATGAAATCAACATACCCCGAATTTAATACCACTTTGTATTGATTGGATGGGAAATAACCGCCCCAGATAATACGGATCGCGGGGAACAGCTCCCGGATCTTCTTTGATATAGGGATCGCCTGCTTCAGCTGCGGACCGGGCATGGACGTGATACCAACATAGCTGAAATGACCGTCTGAAAGATAGCGGTGGATTTTTTCCCAGGGATCGTGTTCAAGGTTGCCATCCACGATCACATAGTCGAACAGGCCTTCAATAGCAGAGGCGATGCTGAGAATAGAATTCGGTATCCTCGGTTTATATTTTGCGCTCCGTGGATTAAATAAAAGCACCCTGTTCATGTATGGCCTCTTGAGCTGACTGTTTCATTTCCAATCGTTTCATCGCAGTAAATAGTTGCCCGGGAGCCCCTGATTATACCTCCAGGTAGCGTATGCATTGTGAACATGGGCAAGGGTGGGAGTTCTGTCCTGAAGTGGCTGACTGTAAACGACTTTGAAGAGCATCAGCCGGTGGATGCCATGGGTAAATGAGTCCAGTAGTTCCAGCTCCCGGTAAAAAAGAGCCGATCTGGGGAGGGGGGAATTAAAACAGGAAGAAACGGCACTACTTAACGGGTAGTTTTCTTTTGCCTTCATTTCCTGCATATGATTTTTTCCCAAACCATATACGGTTTTATAAAGATCGGCATGGACTTCCGTGAGCAGGATTTTCCCAGCCGTGAGAACCTGCTCGCAGGCCTTTCCTTCATGACGCAGGGAGATCAGGTAATGTTTTTCATTGACAGGACCATGCAGATCAGTGGGAAACATATTGTACAGGTCACCATGGCTGACCGTCACGAGAGAAATGGTCCGGGGGATGGAATAAGCGACCTGCACCTGTTTATATAAATTGTGATGAAGAAATACATTCCCCTTTTTTTTATTGAATAAACGATTGTTTAATCCAAAAATAAATTGCTGAAAAGAATTCAGAAAACGATGCGATCCCCTGACCCCTTCGTAATAGAATAATTTTATATCCCCGGCATGCTGCTCGCGGATCTTTCTCAATGAAAGCCGGGCAATGGCATTTTTTTTACCGGAGATGGGTACAGGTGGCAGGCAAAAAAAAATTTCAATATCAGCGGGCAGGGCTGGTTGACTAACCGCAGCATATAAAGTAATAACAAGAGGAGAATAACCCGTAAATAAGTGTTCGCTTGTAATATCCTTATTCGGTTGTCCTTCGGCTAAGAGATAAGCATGAAGCGATTGTTGAAATGATCCTTTGGCGAGAGAAAGATATTCCTGCGGGTAACGAAGGCCCGTTAGTTTGTGAAGGATTTTTCTCAGCGGGTTCATATTTAAAACTAAGAAAAACCTCCGGGAAGTATTCCAAACAATATCGGTTGAATTATTGACCTTTATGACGGAGCCTAAATCATGAAACGTAAACGAAGCATATCGTTAATTTTCATCGCTATTGCATTTTTGGCCTGTATGCTCCCCGGTGCGGTTTATGAGTATAAGCACCCGGCTTACAATTTCGATTTATTACCGTATATGGCATTAGTGCTGCGAATGGATGGATCGCATAGTATAGATGAATTACATCACCTGACCTATCAAACCGCCCATGAAGAAATTCCCGGTGAAGATTATAAACGATTGACGGAAACAACTACCACCCGGAAAAAGTTTGAGGCGGATGCAGCCACCTTCAATAGTATATTACCCGCCTACGCAGTAAAACCGCTTTATCAATGGATGGTCTGGTTGTTTTATAAAACCGGTTTTTCCCTGCCGATGGCTACAGTTATGCCATCGATACTGGCTTGTTTGGCGCTGGGGTTATTTCTTTTTTTTTGGTTGAAGAAATACCTGAAAACGTTTCTTGCTTTTTTAGCGGGACTCTTCCTGATGTATTCTCTTTTTACAGTGGAGCTTGCCAGGCTTTCCACACCCGACGCCCTTTCTGCGATGTTCTTGTTGATCGCGACTTATTT
>CAYSIU010000102.1:0-8057 GCA_964431095.1 uncultured Chitinophaga sp.
CCCTTGCATATACTTTCCCTGACTTGTCAATGTTTGCTGCCAACGGCCCCTGAAATAATTATAAGCTGTTTTGGATGCTTTGGCAATTTCATATTCCGGGAAGAAACTTCTCATATACAGGTACTGGATCGTGGTGTAGCCCGGCGTATATTTCTTCAGATCCACTTTGTATTTCAGCAGGTCATCATAATCCTCTTTTATTTTCTTGTCCAGGTAAGGAATAGCGGATGATAAAATAGCTTTCAGTTTATTATCCTGCCCCGCAGCCACGGCTTTCAGTTTTTCCAGGTGCCCGATACCCGTAACGATGTATTGCGTGATGTACCGGTCGTCGGGACCGCCGCTGAACCATACAAACCCGCCGTTGCTGCTCTGCATTTGTTTCAGCTTATCATAAGCGCTGTTGAGTTGTTCGCTCATTCTGATCATGTCAAACAACAAGGCGATATTTCTTTTCTGCTCGGCTTCATTCTTTGCCTGCAATACCCAGGGCGTCTCTTCCAGCAGGACAGCCTTCAGTTCCTGGTTTTTTTGCAGGTTGCTCATCAGCGCGGCCGTATCTTTTATCTTCCATTGTTCAAATACCTGTTTGATGCGGGGCGATGAATTGGCAATAAAGGTAGCCAGCGAATTGGCATAATAGCGATTCCAGGTCTGTTCGGTGCATTCGTAGGGATATTCCATCAGGTAGGGCAGGGCCTGCACCGCATACCACGCGGGATTGGAAGTATATTCAACAGTCAGCGAATAGTGTTGCAAGGTCTGACTGTTGCCGGAATTCAATAATTTGTCGAAACTGAAATTTTTTGTACCCGTTCCTCTCATGGGCAATGGCATGGTTTCCGTTACCAGCATACGGTTGGTGAGTACCGGTAAGGCATTTTCTTCACCATCACTATAAGCCCCGGATTTGGCAACGATCCTCCATACTAATGCCTTATTAAATAAATAAGGAACCTCTATCGGGAATTTCACAGCTTCACTCTGGCCAGGACCAACAGTAAAATATTGGTTGGATACCATATTGCGGAACAAACCATCTACCGGTTCATTGGTAGTGGCATCAAAAAGCTGCAGCTCGGTTGTACCTGTAAGTTCTTTATCAGTAAGGTTAACGATCTTGGAGCTGAAATCCATTTTGTCACCTTCCCTTAGGAAACGGGGTGCATTCGGTTGCACCATCAGGTCTTTCTGGGTAACTATTTCTTTGGTGCTGCTGCCAAATGCCGCATCTTTTGTGTGTGCGAGGGCCATGAATTTCCATTTGGTCAGCGCCTCCGGCATGGTAAATGAAAACTCGATCGCACCGCTGCTATCGGTATGCAGATCGGGAAAGAAGAAAGCGGTTTCGTTAAAGTTTTTACGGATCTTAACCTCGGGACCTTGCTGGTTTTGTTTGTTTGCATTTTCATTGGCCCTCCTATCTACCTGACCCGTCACCTTTCCTCCATCGGCATACAATTCCAGATTCCCCTCTTTCTTTTGCTTTTCTTCGTTTCCAACGGGTTCCTTTACGGTATAATTTTCCCCTTCGGCTACCGGTTTGGCCATCCGCATCAGTCTACCATCTTTATACCCTCCGTAACTGGAAATATTATCATTGTTATTGAATAAGTCATCATATATCTTTACAACATATTTTGTCTCCGCATCACTCATATACCGCTGGTTTGATTGTACCCCTGTAAAATTCTGCGTACCCGTCCAACTCCGGCTATTATAATAGGAAGACCACACATAGGGCTCGCTCCAGCCATGAGGATAAAACTGGTCCAATGAAGCATCGTACATGCTGGCCAGCATCTCGGCTGCAACTTTTTCCTTTTTATAACCGGTGATCCTTATTTTCCATTTCTCCTCGCTGCCGGGCAGGGTTTTGTCGCGGAATGAAGCATATTCAATGGCCAGCTCCTTATTGGTCCAGGGCACATTGATGGTTTGGTTCAATTGGTACAAACGGTTATGCTTAATAAACATCCAGCCGATACCATAGCCACCGCGGTCGGATTCGGTTGCCGGGAAGCTGAAGGTTTTCTTTTCGTTAGACAGGTTGAGAAAATTGTAGCTGGGAGCCGGGAGCCCGGAACCGGGAGTTCTGTTAATTTCCTGCACCACAAATAAATTGTCCGCTGTTGTGCCGAATTCAATTTTAGCCGTATCACCCGGTTCAACGGTGGTTTTCATAGTTCCTGTCCAGAGATAATCTGGGCGATTCAACTGGCTGTTTTTATCATCGAACAACTCCATGTACCTAACGTCTTTAATATCCTCCCCAAATTTGTCTTTCGTTGAAATTTCAACTACATAAAACCCCGGGTCAAGCTTCCCGCCTGCTACCCGCCATTCCCCATTCGTTTTAGTTGAGTCACTTTTCTCAAAAACTTTCATATCCTTTTCCCAACTCTTAAAATCGCTTTCATTGTCAAACTCATCATCAGGGAACTCCTTCTGGTATTCATCCCGGGTCATGGTGAACTGGTCCGGTCTTTCCCAATAACGTTCACGGATCAGTCTTTTTTCTTCTTTCAACCTTGTGATCGTCACCATTACTGAAGCCGGTTCATGCTCGCCGTTCATATTTTCCGTGCGGATGGAGAATTTTTTTAAACTATCCACCGGCAGGGTGGAAGGGATATCGGTCAGCAATAGGAGGGCTTTGTAACTCACCGAAACCGATTTGTTACCGCTTCTTGTTTCACCGTTGATGTCGGTTATGTCGGCCGACACCGTATAATCAAACACCGGGTCAAATTTTTTATCCAGGGTCAGGTCGGGTATGGCGGTAAATTCCACAATAAATTTCCCGTCTTTATCCGTCTTTGTTTGTCCATGAGCGATCTCCATTTCCTCCACCGGGGGTTGCCACCAGCGCCAGAACATCCAGGTATAAATAAAACGAGGTTGCCTCACCACCCGGTATGCCACGGTAGCTCCATCGATCGTATTACCTGCATATGCTTTAGCGATGCCTGTCACTTTTATTTTATCGTTCACTTTATAAGTGCCCTTGATGGGTTCGTAGTCCACATAGAATTTGGGTCGTTTATATTCTTCCACTTGCAGGTTGGTATAGGCTTTCTCGAGCCGGGTATAAATGCTGAACTGCCCGTTCAGGCCACTTTGCGGCAATTGGAAACGGCCGCTGAATGAGCCATAGTCATTGGTTTTTACTTTGATCGAGTCGACATCTTTATAATTCGCATCACGAAGGAGCACGGTGGTTTCGTAATCACTTTTTATGAAAGCTGTTTTTTCGCCTATGTTCCTGCTTAATACAATTCCCTTGAAAAAGATGGTTTGCCCCGGCCGGTAAAGGCTGCGGTCGGTGAAAAGAAACAGGGAAGTAGTGGTTTTGGGTTCCTCCGTCTCCGTATTATAATAATAGTAGTCATAGGCAAGGTCGTTCATAAAGAGACGATCACCCTTGTAATTCACTTCAAGCAGGTAGGAATAATTATAATAATTATTGCCCTCTCTTTTAGGTTTTTCCATCCTGAAAAAGCCATTGGCATCGGTTGTATAGGCCTTCTCTTTTTCCTTAACGTATTTTGATTGATTGTAATCGTACCGTTGCACCCATACCTGCACGGCTGTACTGGCCAGGGGTCGCCCGTTGTCCCGGTTCAATACAAAAAAATCATTGCTATTGTTGACATAGCTGATAACAGAAACGTAAAACAGTCGTGCCCCAATGATTGTTTTTTTACCATTGAAATCCTTTTGATCGGAAACCAGTAATACATATTCACCAGCTGGAAGTCCCTCTACTTTTATTTCGGCCCCGTGCTCCTGGAAATCATTCGTGGCAGGCAAAGTTTGTTGTCAACTTTTTAAGGGGTTAACAAAAAGTAAAGCTGGTCCATATTTTTCATCGTATTGGTTGAGCAATTGCTCTTTCAACTTTTCATCGGCCCTGATCAACCGCAGGTAGAGCAGGTTGAAGTTCCGGTATTTTACAAAGGCCCTGAATGACTGGTTGGGCAGATTCACCTTTTCCACGGTGAATTGCAATGATCTCTTGTTGATCTCGTTCAGCAGGTTGTAGCAGTTTATTTTGCCTTCGGAGGAATCTTTTTGCTGCAATACCTTTTCACAGATCTCCTTTGCCCTGATCCGGTCAAACCGGTGTGTGGAGTCTCCGTATGGGTGATAGCCATCGGCTTTTTCATCGTAGTATTTCGCCAGCAGGTACCAAGCCTGGGTGGCAGCAGGAAGGTATCCGTACTGCCGGGCAATATGATCGATCGCATTGAAATAGAGCCGGTCTTTATCCGGATGCACGGAATTCTCTTTTACAAACTGGATGCGTTGCAGGTCGGCATCGATCAGCGCGTCGGGTTTGGTATCATTCAGGTGAAAAGCGATCAGTCGCTGGTAGATAAGCAAGGCCTTGTGTTGTAACGACAGTGAATCATCGGTCGGGAATTTTCGGGTCACAAAATCGGCTGCCGGGTCAAAGGCGCTGGCCTGGTCGATGGTAAACGCATATGCGGGTTTTTTGACATCCCGTTCATTGGTTTCAAAATAGCTTAATGCCCGGAAAGCGAGCAGGTCATAAAGTGTGGGCCGGAGCTGCCGCACATTGCCTTTTGTAATGATGGCATCAAAGGGCTCCAGCTTTGTCTGCTCAAGGAGCTTCTCTTCTTTCACAGATTGGAGGAAAAGTTCGCTGATCTTTTTATGAAAATCCTCAATGCCCCAGGTAGCGATATCTGCTTTATCGAATTTTTCGGTTTGAGTGCGGTTGTATAACTGCCAGCGGTGCTGCTGGTAATAATTCCAAAAAATCTCCGCTTCCAGGCTTTTCAAAATGGAAGTGACGGGCTCTTTACTCTCGGTCATTTCTTTCTCCAGTTCACCGATCGATAGTATTTCATTATTTTCCCGGTTCTCACTTTGAAGCCACGTCATATAGACGAGCGCGTTGATGACCTGGGCATCCGGGTTTTCGTTTTTCGCCGGGGGAAAGATTGTTTTTACTTCTTCCAGCGCTGATTGGGGGAGGTTTTTTTTAACAAGCGCGTCCACGCTCTTCCACTCTTTCTCATAATTTTTCAGCGGAACCTGGCCATGACTGTTGAGGAGGAATCCTCCAAAAAAACTAATGGCCAGAAGAAATTTTGCGGCAGTTTCCACTTTCATGCCAGTAGAATTTGATACAAGGTAAATAAACTTATGCGAGGATAAGATGCCTGTCACAGGCTTATTTCATAAATCATTAACCCTTTTATAGGGAAAAGTACGACTGGTCTCCAGCTATATTTAGAAAATCTTTTTAGAGAAAATCTTTGCATTATTCATCGCATGGAATCCTTTACGGGTATGCATTCCCGCATAAACCGGCACCAAAAAAGTCTGACACGCATTTGTCTTTAACATTTCGTTGCTGCGATTCCCGGCAGGGTGGCATGCCTTTGGAATTTACAAGACGAAACCAATTTTACTCACCAATAAAAAAACAGATATGAAAAAATTTTCTACCCTTTTACTAAGCACACTATTTTCTCTCTCCATCCTCGCCTATGACGGCACCCGCCTGAGTATCTCCGCTCCCGGAACCAGCACGGAGTTGCAGGTAGAAATCGACGGCCGGCCTTTCAGCATGAAAAACAACAGCATCAACCTGAGTTATCTTGATGAGGGCTCCCACCAGGTGAAGATATTGCATGAAAGAAGGAAAAACGCCTTCGGGTTTGGCCGCCGGGATGTTATCTTCAACAATTCCATTTACCTGAAAAGAGGATTTCATCTCGACATTACCGTAAATCGTTTCGGAAAAACGATGGTGGACGAACGCCCGATCGATCGCAATGATGAGTGGTACAACGATGAGGATGATTATTACGACAGCGACAATGGGGGCTTGAACAACAGCTACGGGAGCGGTTACAGCAATGTCATGAGCGGCCGTGATTTCGACCAGGTCACCGAATCGCTCCGTAAAGAATGGTTTGAAAATAACCGGTTGACCTCGGCTAAGTACATCATCAGCCAGAACAGCCTCACCACGCAACAGGTGAAGGAACTCATGTTGCTCTTTACATTTGAGGACAACAGGCTGGAAGTGGCCAAAGCCGCTTATTGCAAGACAGTTGACCAGCGTAACTACTACCAGCTAAATGATGCACTCACCTTCAGCAGCAGCAAAGATGAGTTGGCCCGTTTTATCCGTGAATCCCAGAAATAAGCACACACTATACACTTAGGGTTAAAAAGGACCTCCTGCCAGCCGGCGGGAGGTTTCTTTTTAAGCGGTCTCTTGCTTCTCAAAGGCTTTTTACAGCGTTCACGGATTTTCACAGATAGCAGGAGAAATAAATATTAATGAATAAACCCGTGGAATCCGGGAAAAAACTATTTAGAGAGAATGGATTTCATCGCTTCGGCCATTTTTTTGCCAATATCTGCCGGGCTTTTCACCACGTGGATACCACACTCGCTCATGATCTTCATTTTAGCAGCGGCGGTATCATCAACACCACCTACAATGGCCCCCGCGTGTCCCATGCGGCTACCGGGAGGGGCGGTCTGTCCTGCTATAAAACCTACCACCGGTTTTTTATTACCCGTTTCCCGAATCCACCGGGCGGCTTCTGCCTCCATCCCACCGCCAATTTCACCGATCATGACGATCCCTTCTGTGCCACGATCATTCATAAATAATTCCACCGCTTCCTTTGTTGTTGTACCAATGATCGGGTCTCCGCCGATCCCTACAGCCGTAGAGATACCGAGACCTGCTTTTGCCACCTGATCCGCCGCTTCATAGGTAAGTGTTCCCGATTTGGAAACAATACCGATACGCCCCGGTATAAATATAAATCCCGGCATGATACCTACTTTACATTCCCCGGAAGTGATCACCCCCGGGCAATTGGGCCCGATCAGCCGGGTATTTTTTCCCTGCAAATAGTTCTTCACTTTTACCATATCCTGCACCGGTATGCCTTCGGTGATGCAAATCACCAATTGTATCCCCGCATCCGCCGCTTCCATAATGGCGTCAGCAGCAAAAGCGGGGGGAACAAATATGATACTCACATCCGCGCCGGTGGAATTTACACAGTCCGCTACGGTATTGAAGACTGGTCTTTCAAGATGAAGGGTTCCGCCTTTGCCGGGAGTAACGCCTCCCACCACGTGGGTTCCATATTCGATCATCTTGGGTGCATGCACAGTCCCTTCAGTATCCGTAAAACCCTGCACCAGAACTCTGGAATTCTTATTGACGAGGATGCTCATAATGATCAATTCAGCATTGCCGCAAAAGTAAGGGTTAATGCCTTTCTATGGCCTGCAGCTGGGCAGCTTCTGTGAATTTATTGAGGTTTTCTTTATTGCGGTTTACTACTGCCGTCTTTATTGCCCGATAACCTGGCTTTTTCTTCAATCATCCGCATCTCTTTGGCATCCTGTAAAAACTCCGAAGCAAAGATGAAATCATTTAAAAGCTGGTTTTTTGTGAAGATAATTTCTTTGTTGGAGCCTTCCCATTCTTTATGTCCTTTGTGCAGGAAAAGGATATAATTGCCGATCTCCATCACACTATTCATATCATGTGTATTTACCACCGTCGTGATGTTGAATTCAACGGTAATCTCCCGGATCAGTTTGTCGATCACCAGCGAGGTTTGGGGGTCAAGACCTGAATTGGGTTCATCACAAAAAAGATACTTGGGATTTAACACGATCGCCCTGGCCAATGCTACTCTTTTTTTCATACCACCGCTGAGCTCCGCCGGGTATTTCCGGTTCACATCCGCCAGGTTCACACGAGCCAGCACTTCATTGACCCTGTCCAGTTTTTTTTGATTGTTCCATTGGGTAAACATGTTGAGAGGGAACATGATGTTCTGCTCTACCGTGAGGCTGTCGAAAAGGGCAGAACCCTGGAAAAGCATCCCGATCTCTTTCCGGATTTCTATTTTCTCTTCCCCCTTCATAGCGGTGAAATCCCGGCCCTGGTACAATACTTCGCACTTGTCAGGTTCAAACAGACCCACAATACATTTCATCAACACGGTCTTGACGCTACCAATGGCCCCGATGATCAAATT
>CAYSIU010000103.1:0-8024 GCA_964431095.1 uncultured Chitinophaga sp.
CAACTCCTTGAAATAGTCAAGATGGTTTTCAATTCCCTTAAAATCACCTCCATGACGAGAAAACATATTCTTGCGGTCGCTGGTCTGATCGCGGTATCCTTTCACCACGTCGTTGGAAGGATCCCCGTTGGAAAACCGGTCCGGGATCAACAGGTAAATAAAGTCTTTAGCGGTTACACCCTGCACCCTCGTCTTGCCGTCCTCTTTACTGCGCGCTTTCAGTTCGTAAGAAATATCCTCGCTGCCCCGACCCCCGCCGGAAAGGAGTATTTTGAACCGCCCAGGTTTTGCAGAAATGCTGATGAGGAGATCAACGAAAAGGTAATTCTTGTTTTCAACGTTACTGATCTTTTCCACTTTTACCCCCTGGTAGTTAATGCTCACTTTGGAAAACAAGCCCATATCTTTTCCATAAAGCATGAGCTGTAGTTTGGGGTTTTTCATCCCTACCCACCAGTGGGTGGGGTAAATGCCGTACATATCAATGCTCCAGCCACGAAATGAAATAAGCAGGAGAAACACGACCAGGTAACGTTTCATGATGATGCGTTTTGAGTTGGTTGGATATTTTTTTCCCTGATAAAGATGAAGCAAACAAGCGCTGCCAGTATCATCATAGAACCCCCAATTTTCAGCGCCGCCATCCTGTCATTGCCCAGCACGTTTTTCATCAGCCACCCAAAGCCTAATGAAGCGATGATTTCCGGCAAAACAATAAAGAAATTAAAAATACCCATATAGATCCCCACCTTGTCCTTTGGCAAGCTACCGCTCAGCATAGCATAAGGCATGGAAAGAATGCTGGCCCAGGCAATTCCCACCCCGATCATTGAACCGAATAAAAGATTTTTCTCGTGTATCCAGCCTACACTGATAAGACCGATCGCTCCACAAATGAGACATAGGCTATGTGTCAGCTTCCTGCCCAGTTTATCAGCTATAGCAGGTAATATCAAAGCAAATAAAAATGTAACAACACTATAAAAAGATAAGGTGAGGCTACCGAAATCAGCTCCTTTGGCAAAAACCGGATCACTGGCATTGGCTTTCCCTCCAAAAATATTTACCCCTACAGCCGTGGTATAAAAGAACCACATCAGGAATAGTCCCGGCCAGGTAAAAAATTGTACCAGCGAAACAATCCTCATTCGTTTGGGCATATGAGCCAATGAATGAAATATTTCTCTTACGCCTCCTCCAAAACCTTTGTTTGATTCTTTCACTTTTTCTTTGTACCCAAGGTCGGATGGCGGATATTCTTTCGTGGTGAATACCGTATACAATACGGCGGATAAGAAAAAGAATGATCCTGTATAAAATGACCATCTGACATTCCCGGGTATATGGCCGGGTTTAGCTGTATTGGCAATATGAAACACATTCCTCATCAGCCAGGGTAATGCGGAGGCAATACTACCTCCCAGGCCTATCATCAGGCTTTGCATTACAAAACCCTTATTTACTTGTGAATCCGGCAATTTATCCGTTACAAAAGCCCGAAAAGGTTCCATAGCAACATTTCCAAATACATCAAGTACCCACAACAGACCTGCCGCCATGAATAATGTGCCACTTTGAGGCATAAAGACAAGGGCAATTGAACTGAGGATGGCACCAATCATAAAATAAGGTCTTCTTCTGCCCCATATTGGATGCCAGGTCCGATCACTTAGATATCCCACTACTGGCTGGACCAGTAATCCCGTTAAGGGTGCGGCGAGAAAAAGTATCGGCACCTGGTCGGGATTAGCGCCAAGGTTTTCATAAATACGTCCCATATTGGCCCTTTGGAGGTCCCAGCCAAACTGGATACCAAAGAAACCAACGCTCATGTTGATGATTTCTACCAGGCTTAAGGTTGGTTTATTTCCAGTAAAGGCGGTTGACATAAGCAATCGAAATTGAAATGATCAGAAAGAGGGAAGATAAGAATAATATGTAAAAAGTACACACTAATTACCTCAATTGGCCTGGTTCGTGTAATTCTTATCAAATCACATAGCCATTCGGAATGACCGATCCCTTTTTCACCACCACGATACCATCCTTTACCGTGTAGAGAGAATGATCGCTGTTCTCCAGCTGCTGTCCACCATTGATGCGTACATCATTGCCAATGCGGACATTCTTATCAAGTATGGCATTCTTAATGTAACAACGGTCGCCGATTCCAAGTAACGGATAGCCGCCGGCGTGCGCCTGGGCTATCTCCGAGATCGTTTCGTAATAATCGCTCCCCATCAGGTAAGTGCTGACGAGCGTAGTGCCATGCCCGATGCGGGACCGGATACCGATCACCGAATGCTCAATCCTCGATGCATTGATGATGGAACCTTCCGCCACCAGTGTTTTTTCCAGCGTGGTACCACTGATCTTGGCGGGTGGTAACATCCTGGGACGTGTGTAGATCGCATTGTCGTTATCAAAAAGGTTAAAATCAGGTAGCTCCTGCGTCAGGCCAAGATTGGCATCGAAAAAGGAATGAATGTTCCCGATATCCGTCCAGTACCCCTCGTACTGGTAACTGGCCACTTTATATTTCTGGATGGAGCCGGGTATGATCTCCTTGCCGAAATCGGTAGCGTCACTGAATTCAGCCTGTAAGATCGCAAACAGCAATTCCCGGTTGAAAATATAAATGCCCATGGAAGCCAGGTAATTCCTTCCCCGGCTCTGCATGACATCACCGGTATCGCTGACCCATTCAGGCAATAATTCTTTCTTTGGTTTCTCTATAAAAGCGGTGATCCATCCTTCGGCCGATCGCAGTATGCCGAATTCCGGCGCTTCCCGTTGCCCAACCGGGATCGTTGCAACAGAAATATCGGCACCCATCTTCTTATGATTCTCCAGCATCTCTGCAAAATTCATCTGGTACAACTGGTCGCCTGACAATATCAGCACATAATCGCTTTCAAAGGGTTCAATATGCCGCAAACCCTGACGTACTGCATCCGCCGTTCCCTGGTACCAGGTTGGATTATCAGGGGTTTGCTCGGCGGCCAGGATATCAACAAAAGCTTTACTGAATGCACTGAAATGATAGGTGTTTTTTATATGCCGGTTCAGCGATGCCGAATTGAATTGCGTGAGGACGAACATCCTGCCGATACCATTGTTCAGGCAGTTGGATATGGGAATATCCACCAGTCGATATTTGCCGGCAATAGGAACAGCCGGTTTTGAACGATTGGCCGTTAAGGGATACAATCTTGTTCCCGCCCCTCCACCGAGGATCACAGAGAGAATCTCCGTTGGATTGGTGATTGTTTGTTTAGCCATTACCGTTCAATTTCTGAAAAATGAATTCCATTTACCTGAGATTCTTATACAACTCAATATACTGCTGCGCCGCACCGTCCCATGAATGATCGATTGTCATCATATGACCCCGCATCCAGCTATAAAGTTCATGTTTATTATGGTAAAGGTCAATAGCCCGGCCCACAGAATAAGTAATATCCCACACAGAAGCCTGGTCAAAACGGATACCGAAACCATTTGGATCGCCCATATCGGTGACCGTATCATGCAGGCCACCCACATTTCTTACCATGGGAACCGTACCATAACGAAGGGCATACATCTGGTTCAGCCCGCAGGGCTCCACCCGGCTCGGCATCAGGAGGAAATCAGAACCGGCATAGATCTGGTGACTGAGGGATTCACTGTAACCAATAAACGAATTGTAATAACCATTGAACTGTTGTTTCATCTGGTCCAGTTGCGCTTCCAGTCCCGGGTCACCGGAACCCAGCACCAGGAAATTCACTTTGCCATGATGCTGGTAAATGGATTGACTGATCGCCTCGGGGAGCAGGTCGGCCGACTTCTCCCCTACTAATCGCCCGATAAAGGAGACCAGCGGCTTTTCCGGATCAAGCCCAAACTGGCCGGCGAGCTCTTTTTTATTTTTTTGCTTTCCTTTTTCCACCCATTCCCTGTCATAATTCTTTGCGATCAGGCTATCTGTCTTCGGGTCCCAGATCTGGGTATCGATCCCGTTCAATATACCATTGCTTTTTCCCTGTTCATATTGAAATAGATTTTCAAGGCCATTGGCTGATCCTCTCAGTTCATGAAGGTAATTGTTACTAACGGTGGTCACTTTCCAGGCCGATTTTACAGCTGCTGCCATCGGGTTGATGGTATGATCCCAGTCTAACATCCCCCATTTCCACGAGTCAAATGTGGGGAGATAATAATACTTATCCCAGCCGATCCATCCCTGGTATTGTGCATTGTGCACCGTGAACACCGTGGGGATCTCCGAGAGTTTCTGACGGAACTCGAAACAATATTTTATCATGAACGGGATGAGACCGGTATGATGGTCGTGACAATGGATTACATCCGGTGTATGCGTCCATTTGTTCAACCAATCGCATACTGCCACCTGGAATGCCACGAAACGCTCCGTGTCATCGTCATACCCGTAAATCTTTTCACGATCCAGCAGCCCATTGATGTCAACGAGGTAAAGATCGAACCCCAGTTTGTTGGTTTTTTCTTTGATGACACTGTAATGAAAATAATAAGGACCGATATGCTGCCCGCCTTCATGTACCAGGTCCCATTGGTTCTCGTACAGGAATTTAGTCCGGTACATCGGTAGCACCACTTTAACTACATGTCCAAGGTTCGCCTGGTATTTAGGTAAAGCGCCCACTACATCGCCCAATCCACCTGCTTTGGCTACGGGGTAACATTCTGCGGCCACATGAATTATTTCCATCCGACTATTTTCCGTGGGTAATTTAATGAGTTTTTATTACCTCGCCCCAAATAAACCATGTGCTTTTTGCTGATCAGTACATTAAGTTTTTGTATTGCTGAATTCTGATTACTTTAGGCGATATTTTTAATTAAATTCTAACCATTATGGCGACTTCCATGAGTCCGGCCAGTCAAACCACAAAGTCAGCTTCAGCGGATCATATTGCCACCAACCAAGGGGCGCTGAGCACATTAGTCACGGTTTTTTTCTTTTGGGGGTTTATTGCAGCCGGGAACAGTGTCTTTATCCCATTTTGCAAACACTATTTTCATCTTGACCAGTTCCAGAGCCAGTTGATTGATTTTGCATTTTACCTGGCTTATTACGTGGGAGCCCTCGCCCTTTTTGCCTATGGTTCATTCGGGGGAAAAGATCTTGTAGCGAAATGGGGTTACAAAAGAAGTATCATTTATGGGTTGTTGTTTTCGGCCCTGGGTGCAGCAGCCATGATCATGGCAGTCAACGCTAATGCCTTTGCAGGAATGCTGGCAGGACTTTTTATTGTTGCGCTCGGTTTTTCTTTGCAACAAACCGCCGCACAGCCTTTCGCCATCTCATTAGGTGATCCTGCTACCGGGACCAACCGGATCAACCTGGGTGGCGGCATCAATTCATTTGGCACAGCCATCGGGCCATTGGTTGTTGCTTTTGCGATTTTCGGCACTGCGGCAGATGCTTCCAATATCTCCGACGAAAAGATTGCAGCCTTAAAACTGACAAAAGTAATTTTCTTATATAGTGGTGTTGG
The DNA here is from genome assembly GCA_964431095.1 of uncultured Chitinophaga sp. Classification (GTDB taxonomy): domain Bacteria; phylum Bacteroidota; class Bacteroidia; order Chitinophagales; family Chitinophagaceae; genus JJ008. Next base: position 5,526 of record CAYSIU010000103.1, read on the forward strand.
CGCTTTGTTCATTGCCGCGGCTGCGCTTTTCTATTTTTCCAAAAAAGTCCCTTCTGGTATTTCAACCGAGAAAACCGAAGATGCGCACAAGGCTTTGTATTCGCTTTTGATAATGACCGGGTTGCTGATCATCATGTTTGCACCTGTTTTTAATAGTTATAAAACAAACCCTGCTATCTTAACGGATACCGAACGTCATGCATTAGAAACGTACCGGATGAAATGGTTGTTAGGCGCTCTAGCCATTGTTGTTTTCGCCCTTATTATTTCGAATCTTAGCGCAAGAAAAAAACCCGCGGGTTGGGGCGCCATGCGATACCCACAGCTGATATTCGGTATGCTGGGAATATTTGTTTATGTAGGTGTGGAAGTGACCATTGTCAGCAACCTCAGCGAATTACTAAGACAGAAAGATTTTGGGGCTTATCAATCTTCGTTGGCGGCCCCTTTTATATCCATGTATTGGGGAAGTTTGATGATCGGCAGATGGACAGGGGCCATCCCGGTGTTTAACCTGAAGTCAACCACAAAACAAATATTAATGTTTGTGGTTCCCATGGTTGCTTTTGGAGTTGTGATTGGGGTTAATTCAATTATGCAATATGATATTAAACCCCTGCTTTGGTATATTCTCTGCGTTTTGGTTCAGATAGCGGCATTTCAAATCAGTAAAAACAAACCTGCCAGAACTCTTTTGATTTTTAGTCTTCTTGGCCTGACTGCAATGCTGATTGGGTTGTTTACAGTCGGAAAAGTGGCAATATATTCTTTCTTAAGCGGTGGATTATTCTGTTCTATCATGTGGCCGGCCATCTTCAACCTTTCTATTGCAGGTTTGGGAAAATACACCACACAGGGTTCGGCGTTCCTGATCATGATGATCCTGGGGGGTGGCATCATCCCTCCCATCCAGGGAAAAATGGCCGACTATATTCAATCCAAATCCGCAGTAGCCGGTTACGGTATCCACCAGTCGTACTGGGTGCCGGTGCTTTGCTTCGCTTACCTGGCGTTTTTGGGATTGGCTTTTAAACGCATTCTGAAAAAGCAGGGAATTGATTATGACAAACAGGTAGAGGAGGAAATGCAAACGTTGGAAACAGTGCCTGAGATTGCGATGGATATTGAAAAAAAATAAATACCGTCTTTCTTCATGCGAAGAGTGGTGAAAATTCGAAAAGTCAAGGCACAATTTGCATAAGGTTGATACAGCAGATAGGAACATTAAAAATAAATCATGCCGGATTCCACTAACAAACTAGTAATAGGAATTGATATAGGCGGTACGAATACAAAATTCGGCATCGTTGATCGCCGGGGGCGGATTCTGGAACAGGACCGGCTGCTTACAAACGAGGCAGAAGATGTACAGGGATTCATCGAAGAACTGCACAAAAAGCTCATGCCGATGATTAAAACAGGAGGCGGTCTGAAAAATTTTGCCGGGATCGGTATTGGCGCTCCAAATGGAAACTATTATACCGGTACTATTGAATATGCACCGAACCTGAAATGGAGAGGCATCATCCCACTTGCGAAAATGATAACCGAAAAATTTGGCCTGCCGGCCAAACTGACCAACGATGCCAATGCGGCTGCTATGGGCGAGATGATGTATGGATGCGCCAGGAACATGAAACACTTTATTGTTATTACATTAGGTACAGGCGTAGGCAGTGGTATCGTGATTGATGGCAAGATCGTATTAGGATACGATGGATTTGCAGGTGAATTAGGGCATACAATTATCCGCCCGGGGGGAAGATTGCATAAAGGGACCGGGATCCGTGGAACATTGGAATCCTATGCCTCTGCAACTGGTGTAAGGGAAACCGCCCTGGAAATGCTGACCGAGCATCCACAGGTCGAGAGTTTATTGCGGGATTACAGTATCAATGACCTCATCACCAGTCAAACCGTGTATGAATGTGCCATGAAAGGTGATAAGATCGCTAACGAGATATTTGAATTCACCGGGCAGATCCTTGGCGAAGCCCTGGCCAATTTCGTGATGTTCTCCGCACCGGAAGCGATCATCCTGTTTGGCGGTCTCACCAAGGCAGGAGACCTGATCATGAATCCCACCCGCCAGGCTATGGAAGCCAACCTGATCCAGATATTCAAAAACAAGATCAAACTCATGTTCAGCGAACTGAAAGAAGCCGATGCAGCAATATTAGGTGCAAGTGCATTGGTATGGGAATAGAGGGAAGGTCACGTATCTACGTTTTAATTCATGACCAGGAACTATTAAAGCGACCCACCGGATTTCATTCAATCTGTTGTGGAGTAAACACCGAAGCGCCGGTAATTTTCAGGTCTTTTTTATCTTGTGCATAAACGATCAATTCCCAATTATGCGGGTCCAATCCTCTTGGAAATGAAAGTTCCACATTTACTGTTGCGGAAGCGGCAATGGATCTGAAAGCCCGGACCACATTAGTGTGTGAAAGTCGTGCACCGCTGTTCTCACCTGCCTTCACATTCATCACAGCGTTT
>CAYSIU010000104.1:0-7907 GCA_964431095.1 uncultured Chitinophaga sp.
ATTGATCCACCAGTCGCCCGCTTTATCATCAAAAAAAGTGCTGTCTTTTATAACCCGGGCGTAAACAGGGTACTCGAATATATAGGGATAACCTGGCTGATCGAAGAGCTGGTATTTTTTTTCGGGGAAATCAATTTTAAAATATCCTTTTTTCTTTCCCGCGGTATAATCACTGTTACAGGCAGTAAGGCTCCAGGTACAAGGTACAAGGTACAAAGCACAAGATACGAGTAGCTTTATGATGGAAGCTGTTTTTTGCATAGCGCATTTCATTGATCAGCCACCGGTTTGATCGTTACTTTCACCAACTGGATACGGTTATTATCGGCCTGCATCACGGTAAAATCAAAATCCCCGCAGGGGATCACAGCGCTGGCGGCAGGAAATTCTTCGGCCAGTTCCAGCACGAGACCCGCCAATGATTCGCTTTCTCCTCTTACCTGGTCAAAGGTATCCATCGGCAGGTGCATGGTCTTGCACATGTCGTGCAGCATGGTCTTCCCCTCAAAAATATAGTTATGATCATCGAGTTTCCGGTTGCCACTTTCTTCCTCATCAAATTCATCCCTGATGTCACCGATTATTTCTTCCAGGACATCTTCCATGGTGACGATCCCGCTGGTGCCTCCGAATTCATCCACCACCACGGCAAAATGGATTTGCTTTTGCTGGAACTCTTTCAGCAGGTCCTCGATCAGTTTGGTCTCCGGGACAAAATAGGGTTGTCGCATCAGCGGATGCCAGTCGTACTGTTCGTTTTCATTCAAGTGGGGGATCAGGTCCTTGGTATTGATAATGCCTGTCACATCATCCAGGCTGTTTTTATATACCGGCAACCTGGAGTAGTGAAGTTCTTCCACTCTTTTTGTCAATTCACCAAAGGAAGCGTGGTAATCCACTCCGCTTACATCCAGGCGGCTGCGCATGATCTGCCGGACCATAATATTGCCAAACTTCACAATCCCTTTCATGATATTCTTTTCTTCTGGTGATGCTTCTTCGTCCGTTTTAATATCAATGGCAGCATCGAGTTCCTGTATGCTCATGGCCTCTGTACGATGGGCTCCCACCCTCTTACCGATACCCTCCGCCAGCGTCACCACCCATTTACTGATGCGACGCAGGAAAAGATGCATGGCTTCTACGAGAAAGGATGAGCCATAGGCAAACCGGAGATTATTCTGGGTGGCCCACACCTTAGGCAGTATTTTCCCGAAGAACACCAGCACGAATGCAATGAGAACCACTTTGAAAAGCAACTCCAGCAGGCCGCCGATTTTTCCAAACGATATAAACTGGCTGATGAGGTAATTGGAAAGAACGATGATGCTGATGTTTACAAAGGTCCCGGCGATCAGCAACGAAGCATAGACTTCCTTGGGCTCTTTCAGCAGGTTGACAATACGTTTTGCCGAAGTATGCTGCTTTGTCTTCAGCATGTTTACGTCTTTGCTGTTCAGGGAAAATAAGGCCACTTCAGCCCCCGAAATTGTAAAGGTGAGCAATAACAAAGCGACCAATACCACGGCCAAAAACGTGGTGCCCTGCGGATTGACGGCGAGGAGAAAATGCAAAAGATCATATACGATAAAACCGCTAAGCGGGTGACTTTCCAAAGCAAGAGGTTTTGTTTACCAAAAAGGCAGGTCACAGGCCTGCCCAATCATGTAACAAAGTTATTGTATTTCATCCTATGGTTAAAAAGGGAGGGTCTCAGAGGGATCCCCCATCGTCACATCAGAGCTTCCCATCCCCTCCGTACCGCTTTCCCCGGATGGAGTCTGGGTCCCGCTATCCACTCGTTTATCCAGCATAATGAGATTATCTCCTACCACTTCAGTTGCAAATTTCCGGTTACCGTCCTTATCATCCCAGCTCCGTGTCCGTAATCTTCCTTCAATATACACGAGGCTGCTCTTGTGGAGGTATTTTTGGGCGAGTTCTGCCAAGCCGCGCCAAAGCACAACGGTATGCCACTCGGTCTGTGAAACCAACTTGCCGGTTCTGTCTTTAAAAGTTTCTGTGGTGGCCAGCGGGAATTTGGCGACTGCAATATTTCCTTCGAGGTACTGCACTTCAGGATCTTTACCCAGGTTGCCAATGAGCATTACACGGTTTACGCCTCTCATAGATTTATTCTTTAGATTAAATAAATTCGTCTAAGGGCCTTCAATGCTTCTTAAAGTTAGTTTCTTTTTTCCGGTTGAAACAACAAAAAATAAGCCCGGAACGGATCTTGCATCAGCCAGAAGGTTGAGAAATGGTTGCGTTACGCAGGTATTGGTGAATGAATTGCGGGAAGGCATAATTTCTTGTTTTCGTCTTTTCTACCCATTGCCAGTCATTGTACATACCGGTCTTTTTCCGCAGCCTGAACCTGATAAAACGACCGGATATCCGCTGGTGAGAAAGCTGCTGCCGGAACAAGGGTGAGATGGTAATCGGTGCATCCTGCATCGGGGACAATCTATTTTTCCTGGCGATCCACCGGATAAGCATTTTTTTATCAACTTCTTTTTCCGCTTCCACCAGGGGAAACTCGTAAAGGTTTTGCCAGATATCGTTTTCTGTTCGTTTACGGATCGCTATTTGGTTTTTATGCTCCGGTACCAGGTAATAGAACCAGCGTTCGCGGATCCTGACCCTTTTTTCCTTTACGGGCAATTGGTTGACCCGCTTATGTAAAAAAGCGGAACAATGGTCTTTAAAAACACATTGCGAGCAAAGAGGTGCCGCCGGTTTACAGACTACAGCTCCAAAATCCATGATGGCCTGGTTGTATCGCCCGGGCTGATCCCGATCGAGCAATTCATCCGCTAACGCGACAAAAATCTTTTTCCCTTTTGTGGAATCAACAGGTATGGCTATACCAAATAATCTTGACAGCACCCTGAGTACATTCCCATCCACGACAGCATGAGGAAGGTTGAAAGCAAAGGAGGCGATCGCCGCAGCCGTATAAGGACCGATGCCTTTCAGGGATAATATCTCACTGTAGGTAGATGGGAATTTTCCTTTTCTTTCCCGGGAAATGCTCCTTGCTGTTGCGATCAGGTTCCGGCACCGGGTATAATAACCCAATCCTTCCCATGTTTTGAATATCTTCTCATCCTTCGCCCTCGCCAGCTTATGTATATCCGGGAACGTTTTAATGAACTTATTATAATAACCCAATCCCTGTTCCACCCTCGTTTGCTGTAGAATGATCTCGCTTACCCAGACCAGGTAAGGATCTTTCTCAGCTTTCCAGGGCATTTGACGGGTATTTTGCTCGCTGTCCCACTTCAATAAAAGGGAGGCAAACTTTGATTTCAATGGCTCCTGCTGCTTTTTTCCCATAAGAATTCACTCCATCCTTTTGTTCATCCGGGTTAAATATCTGTCATTTCCTGCTGAACATTCCTCCCTTCCGCTGAGAAAGTGGAAAAACGGGTTGAAAAAAAATTATGCCTATTTAGTTGACTATCATATAATTTTATCATAAATTGGACTTTATAAAACCACTAAAACCCTGCAACCATGAGAAAAGCTGACCTGGTAAATCAGATCTCTGAAAAAACAGGCATACCCAAGGTTGATGTGCTTGTTACTCTTGAAACCATGTTCAAAGAAGTAAAAGACACCCTTTCCGGTGGCGAAAATATTTACATCCGTGGCTTTGGGAGCTTCATCACCAAAAAACGCGCAGCTAAAATCGGCCGTAATATCAAAAAGAACATTGCTGTACATATTCCAGAACATTATATTCCTGCCTTTAAGCCTGCCAAAGAATTTGTGGCCGAAGTAAAAAAACTAAAAGAACTCAAGCCTGACAGCGGTCCCGGCGAGGATGCCGAATAAGCCTTTCCCGCCTGCTTTTCCAAGCTTTTGGAAATTGAACCATGATTGATGAGCCCAAAAACTGGGTAAAAGTTTTTGAGAATACCCTATTTTACAAAGCCGTAAGGTAATTTTGCTCCCTGAATTTTTGGCTTTGAAAAAACCCCAGATTCTGACAATAAGCATCGCTGTGTTGATGGTAGCGGGTATTTATTATTTCGGAAGAACCGTGCCGGAGAAAAAGCCGGTGCAAGCTAATAATCAGCCGGGAGCAGGTACCCAACAGCTTACCGGAGAAGGGGTCATCTCTATCGATACTATTCTCATATTAGCGAAAAAAAAGCTCACCCCTGAACAGGTAGTACGGATCAACACACTTGAAAATACCGTTTCAAGAGGAGATGTAAAAAGCCAGCAGGTCCGGGTATACAATCAATTAGCCCGCTTTTGGGCCGATTCTGCAAAGATTTTTGAGCCCTATGCCTGGTACCTGGCCCAGGCCGCCAGATTGGAAAATTCCGAAAAAAGCCTCAACTTTGCTGCCCGTTTGTTCCTTGAAAACCTGCAGAATGACGATGTGGCGCAACGAAGAAAATGGAAAGCCCTGCAGGCCAAGGATTTGTTTGAAAGATCTTTGAAGATCAACCCGGGAAATGACTCTGCCAAAATAGGTTTGGGTGCCTGTTACTTATTTGGAGAAGTCTCGGCCACCCCGATGGAAGGGATATTGAAAATCAGGGAGGTAGCTGAAAGAGACAGCAATAATATGTATGCACAAATGATGTTGGGCAGGGCTTCGCTGATTTCCGGGCAATACGATAAAGCGATTAACCGTTTACAAACGGTTTGCCGCCACCAGCCGGATAATCTGGATGCGATACTCCTGCTGGCGGAAGTTTATGAACGTACCGGCGACAAAATGCATGCGATGAACTGGTACCAGAAAAGTCTTCCGTTGGTTAGTCAACCTGAAGCAAAACAGGCTATTCAACAACGTATTGCTGAATTAAAGAAATAGCTTTCGACAGCGGGAAGCTCTATTGAGAATTAAAACTTATTATAAACCAGACTTAAAAAAAATTATTTCATTATGCCTTGTGGTAAAAAAAGGAAGCGTCATAAGATCGCGACGCACAAGCGTAAAAAAAGACTGAGAAAAAATCGTCACAAAAAGAGAAACAAATGATGTTGGTTAGTTAATGACTGATTTGCATCGGGCCCCATTCGCCAATCAACCCATTAACAAATGAACCAATTCCCAGTCCACCGGATGTTTGCCGTATTAGTTTGCACAGGGGTTTTACAGAAACCCCGCTGATTTACCCGCAAAATATCCTACAGGTTATAACCCCGCATTCCAAACGGACTCCAGACCGCCGGTGTTTACAGCAAAAAGCAGATGGATCGATGTGATACCGAAGGACATGATGGTATACGCTGTAATGAACAAAGAACTTATTATCAATGCTGTCCCCCAGGGAGTAGAGATCGCCCTGCTGGAAGATAGAAAACTGGTAGAGCTGCATAGTGAAAAAAGCGATGCACGTTTTGCAGTGGGGGACCTGTACCTCGGCAAGGTCAAAAAACTGATCCCGGGACTGAATGCTGCTTTTGTGGATGTGGGCTTTGAAAAAGATGCTTTCCTGCACTATACCGACCTCAGCCCGTATGCAAGGTCACTGCTGAAGTTCACCCACATGAGCATGAACGATAAAAGTGAGCAGGGGCTTGATTTCGGCAGGTTTACGATCGAACCCGAGATCATTAAAACCGGGAAGATTAATGAAGTGCTCGGTGGTAAACCCAATATCCTGGTTCAAATCCTGAAAGAACCCATCGCCGCCAAAGGCCCGCGCCTGAGCTGTGAGATCTCTTTACCCGGGCGTTTCGTAGTGTTGACCCCCTTCAATGATATCGTGGCAGTATCCAGGAAGATCCATTCCTCGGAAGAAAGAAAAAGATTGCAAAAGATCGTGGAAGCCATCAAATCAAAAAACTTTGGGGTGATCGTCCGGACCGCAGCAGAAGGAAAAAATACAGCCGAACTGCACGAGGATCTTTCTGCCCTGGAAGAAATGTGGAGGACCATCCAGCGGAACCTGAAAGGCGCCGTGGCTCCTACAAGGATATTGAGCGAGCAAACCAAGACGACGAGTATCCTGAGAGATCTTTTGAATGAAGACTTTAACCGGGTCGTGGTAAATGACCGGACTATTTTCACCGACACCCGTAACTATATCCAGCGGATTGCACCGGAGAAAGCTGATATTGTTTCTTTTTACCAGAACGGATCTCCCATCTTTGATTCTTTCGGGATCACGAAACAGGTAAAATCATCTTTTGGCAAAACGGTCAACCTAGACAGTGGCGCCTACCTGATCGTAGAGCATACAGAGGCCCTTCATGTAATAGATGTTAACAGCGGGTATAAAAGTGTGAGCAATAACCAGGAGCAAAATGCCCTGGAGACCAATCTTGAAGCCGCCGAGGAAATTGCCCGCCAGCTGCGGTTAAGAGATCTCGGTGGGATCATCGTTGTTGATTTCATTGATATGAGGCTCCCGGAAAATAAAAGAAGGCTGATGGAAAAAATGGAAGAGTTTATGAAGCCCGACAGGGCCAAACATGCTGTCCTTCCTATTTCCAAGTTCGGCATCATGCAAATCACGCGCCAGCGGATGAAACCGGAAGTGAACATTAATACCCAGGAGGTGTGCCCGAGTTGCAATGGCAGCGGCAAGATCTCTTCTACTCTTTTGCTGGAAGATGAAATCGAAAAGAACCTGGGCTACCTTATCATGCATAAACACGGGAGCCTGAAATTAGTGGTGCATCCCATCCTCTATGCGTACCTCACCAAAGGCTGGTTCTGGAACACCAAACTGGCAGTCTGGAAAAGAAAATTCGGCCAAAAGATCAGGGTGGAGCCCAACAGCAATTACCACCTTACCGAGTATAAGTTTTTCGATACACACGAAGAAGAAATAAAAATATAACCGCCCCTTCGCGGCAATCCCAGATCATTTCCTCCGCTAATGCCCCATATTAATTCCTGTTCCTGCTATTCAGGTAGATCATTATATACTGGATCAATTGAACCACAGCAGCCAGTGCCGCTACTACATAAGTTGTTGCGGCCCATTTCAAAGCATCTTTCGCCAATGGGTACTCGCTGGCATTGGTCACATTTGTCCTGCCCAGCCAGGCGAGGGCCCGGTTGCTGGCGTCGAACTCCACGGGGAGGGTTACCAGGGTAAACAGAACCGTAATTCCCATCGCGATGATACCGATCAATAATACGGTTGGGTTTTTTGAGATGGCCAGCATGATCATACCTGCCAGCAGGATCCAGTTGACCAACATGGAACTGACCTGCACAACCGGCACCATCCGGCTCCGGAATAAAAGCGGCCCGTATCGGGTGGCATGCTGAACGGCGTGACCACATTCGTGAGCCGCTACTGCGGCTGCCGAAACATTGATTCCGTTGTATACATCGGGGCTCAGGTTGACCGTTTTAGTGGCCGGGTTATAATGGTCGGTGAGAAAGCCTTCCACCGAGGTCACTTTTACGTCGAAAATGCCATTTTCGCGAAGCATTTTTTCGGCGATTTCCCGACCGGACATCCCGTTTTGAAGCGGAATTTTGCTGTACCTCGAAAATTTATTTTTCAGGATCGCTGATACCAAAAAACTGATCCCCAAAAAAAGCAGGGAAACCCAGAAAATCTCACTTGACATGAACATAAAAAAACTGTTTTTAGGTTGGTTTACAACAAATATGTGACCACTCAGATTTACCCCTTTTTTCCGGCCGTTTTGTCATCTCACAGAAACAGCGGCGACGGAAATGCCAGGGTTCTCAATTTCTGTAAAGACAACCCGACCTCTTTGTAATATGTTGAAAACAAAAAACTTATGAGGCTCCCTTTTCCACTAATGGGATTTCATTAGTTTGCTTTTTAAGTTGTTGGAAGTTATTCACAGGGACAAAAATTTATTTTGAAATGTGGGGTATAATTGTAACTTAGCTACAGAATTTAATGGGTTAGTAAGTAAGGGGGCCGATCGAAAGATTGGCCCTTTTT
>CAYSIU010000105.1:0-7844 GCA_964431095.1 uncultured Chitinophaga sp.
ATAAAAATGGGACTACGAGACTGTAGGCATTCTTATGGACGAAGGTTGCTCCTCTGTTGACCAGAGCACTTGACTGCGCTAGACAAAATGCCGGGTTGATCCTGCTGTAGTGAAGGAACAAACGTAAACGCAGTGTATTGGCCAGTTTTATCCAGTTGGCTTTTACGGAGGCAAATGGCCCGGGATAGATTACTGAATTGGTGCCTGGTGTAAGAACACTGCTGGCAGCATTCAGATCATTTACCGCATCAGAAAGCAGGGTATTCAGTTTGGGATAAATGGTAGAAGCATCATCATAATGTGGCTGCGTATTGGCTGTCATTTGTTGCGCTTCGCTGTAAGGAACATTCCCCCATACATCCACCACTAATGAATATTCATAGGCTTTCAGGATCTTGGCTATCCCTGTGTAATAAGGGGAACCAAGTGCCGCGCCCTGCCTGATGATCAGTTCCAGGTCGTTTAATGTACTAGCGTTGATACTGCCCCAGACATTGTTCTCATCACTTCCGTTTATATTATGACGGTAGTATTCATAAGTCTGGTTGGGCTGGGAGGCGCCTCCCGACATCTGTTGAACGATCAAAGTAGCATACCGGAAAAGGTCACTTCCGCCTTCAAAACCAAGGTTCACCTGGGCCGATGTAAGCAGTTGCGCGATCGGGCTGTTGGAATCAGGGATTGCATCCGGGTTCCTGTTAATATTCAACTGCTTTTTACAGGAGCTGATGACAATAATCCCCGCCAGAAGCATAATCAGTTTACTATATCTGAATTTCATAATTGAAATAGTTTTTTATTTAAAATGTAAGTTTCAAACCAACTCCCACTGAACGTGTCTGGGGTAATGCATTGAATTCAAGTCCCTGTGCATTGCTGATGCCCAGGACATTTTGCTCCGGATCCAGGTGTGGGAAATGGGGACAATGCAGGTAAAGATTGCGCCCATAAATGCTGAGTTCCGCCACACTGAAAGGCGTTCTGTTCAACACGGAAGTAGGTAAATTATAGCTTACAGAGGCTTCACGAACACGGAACCAGGTGGTTTCAAAGATAAACCCTTCGGCTGCAGCATATTTACCGCTGTTGCCGTAATAGTCCTGGGCCGAAACGTAGGTGGTGTTCGGTTGACCGTTGGCATAGACTGCATCAAAGAGGTAGGGCTTTTGCAATACTCCGTTGGCATCATAGCGCGCAAACTCGGCTGTTTCCTTGGCCACCCCGTTGCGCTGGAGGTCTGCGAGGTTCCTGGAATATTGATCGCCGCCTTTCTTATATTCCATCAGAACAGAAACTGAAAAACCTTTAACGCTTAGGTTGTTAAGGATTCCCATAGTGTATTTGGGATTCGGGTTCCCGATCTTCTGCACACCCGAAGTGATCAGCGGAAGGCCATTGGCGCCTACAATGATCTTATTCCCTTTATTCGGATCCCGCTGGTAGGCATTCCCGTAGATCTGCCCGTATTCATCACCTGCTACCAGACGGATATTCGGCGTTACAAAGCCGCCCAGGAAGATATTGGTTACGCCGGGAGCCAGGGATGTAACGACGGTTTTGAATTGCGTGTAAGTATAGGTGATATCCCATCTGACTGATTTTGATTTTACGGGAGTGAGCGTAAGAGCCAGTTCATCTCCCCTGTTACCGAGGTTTCCGGCATTCTGGATCTTCGTTGTGATACCGGAAGCTGCAGATACGGGCACACCAAATATCAGGTTCCTTGATTTTTGACGATAATGGGTATATTCAATGTTGATCCGGTTTTTAAAGAAAGAAAGTTCAAAAGCTATTTCCTTGTTGGTAGTGAATTCAGGACCCAGGAGAGGGTTACCGGCCGTATTGCTCAGCGTAAATCCCTGTATGCCGTTAAAAGGGAATTGAATGCTAGGTCCGAAACCGTCGGCTGAGCCTGCCCCCGCGAAATAGGAATCTGTTCGGTACACAAAATCAGTCCCGGCCTTTCCAACTGTAGCTATATTGCCGCGGATCTTGATATTGTCGATGACCTTGTTTTTCATTTGGGGAACTAATTCGGTGAGGTTTACAGAACCGCCCACTCCGTTATAGAGGTAGGAGTTTCTCCCGATCTTGAAAGTGGAAGACCAGTCGTTCCTTAAGGTAACATTCACGGCAAAAATACTTTTATAACCGATCGTAAAATCGCCATAAAGACCTACCAGCCTGATTTTCGTTGAACCGTTTTGCGGAGCAGGAGTGAAAGTGGTGGTATTGGAAAGCTGTTCAAAATCCCTTACGATAACTCCCTTTCCATCCAACTGGGCATCGGCCGAATAGATCTGCTGAAATTCATTGCCCCCGATGAGCGTACCCGTCCAATTCTTGATCCTTTTAGTGGCAGTAAAAAATATATTTGAATTCAGGCCGCGGTATTGATTACGAGCCTCACGAATTCCACCCACCGCATTGGCGCTGGTATTAGCGCCTCCGCGTGCACCGATCTGGTCATAGGCATGACGGAAAACTGAATATACATCGGTACCTATTTTGTAATCAAGCTGCAGCCATTTGGTGAATTTGAAGTTCAATGAAACATTTCCGATAAGCCGGTTGATCTCATCCCGGAACCGGTTGTTTTTAATGGTCCAGTATGGGTTATCTTCCCCGAGCGGATAAAGCTGGTTCCCTGCTCCATCTTCCCATGCAAGGCCGCTGAGATTGTAACTTCTTGGGGTGATCCAGCCACGGAACAGGGGGTTGCTTAACTGGTTGCCCTGCTGGGTGCGGCGGGATGTGTTATTGGAATAAGTGGCGCTAACGCCCACGGTAAGATAATTGTTGACCTTTGAACTGGTGTTGATGGTAAAATTATGGCGGGTCAGCATATTATTATCGAGCACCCCGGTATTCCTGAGATAGCCATAGGAGAAACGGAAAGTATTTTTATCGGATCCTCCCGAAAAAGCAATATTGTTTTGCCAGTTGATACCATGCCGGAACATATCCGCCACATTATTCGGATAGGCGGTCAGTACTTCTGTGCGGGTATTCGCATTGGTAGAAGGATCATAAGCCGTTGTAACGGTCGTACCCATTTTCGGTCCCCAGGAGGCTTGTCCAACGGCTGAAAAAACTCCATTGTTGCCTTCGGCATAATCGTTCTGGTATCTGGGCAAACGATTCACCGTTTCAATGGCGTAATCAGTGGAATACTGGATGGAGGCTTTTTGACTTGCTTTTCCTTTTTTGGTCGTGATCAGGATCACGCCGTTCGACGCTCTTGAACCGTACAAAACAGCAGCAGATGGACCTTTCAGCACGCTGATGGTTTCGATATCGTCCTGGTTAAGATCAATGGCCCGGTTCGATACGGTTGGTCCATTTTGAAGAGGACTTCCTCCTCCGCTGTTATCAATCGGAATACCATCTACTACAAACAAGGGTTGGTTGGATCCCGTAAATGTTGTATACCCCCGGATGATGATGCTGGACCCTGTAAAAGAACCACCGGTGCCAGCTACTCTTACTCCTGGAATCTTACCACCGGCCAAAGCGTTGGTGATATTGGTGGTATGGGCCTGTGTAAGTTCAGCTGTTGAAAGCTGGGTAACGCCATATCCCAGGGTTTTTTTATCCTTTTTGATCCCAAAAGCCGTTACTACCACTTCGGTCATCGTCCTGTCTTCATTTTTCAACGTCGCATTCAGCACACTGGAAGTACCAATGGCCATTTCAACAGGGCTCATATCAACCGAAGAGAATACAAGGGCCTTGGCATTGGCCGGGACGGTAATGGAATAAGTACCATCGTCTTTTGTAGTGGTACCCGTCGTGGTACCTCTCACGATCACAGATACATTGGCTAACGGTTTGCCTTTTTCATCGGAAACCTTGCCGGTAATGGTACGTTGCGCCATTGCCTGCGTGGCAATGAATACAACTCCCAATAACAGTAGGAACAGCTTTCTCATGTGCGTTTAGTTTTAGTATATAAACAAATCAAACCCTTGGTAAAGGGACTTGAAATTAAGTGAAAAACTCAAAAAATTGATCAATTTTTGAAAATACAGCCAGTTAGATGATCAGAGCCTTTGACCCGCCTGATTCTCAGACAATTTTCCCGGGCTTATTGCTGCACCCGGACAAGGGTTTTCAACCTTCGGCGCAGCGATGTAAATGTACTAAAATCAATTATTTCTTCACTTTTATAAACGAAATTAAGATAGCCGGCAAAAGTACCAGGTTTGTGAAAGTGGCAGTGACCAGTGTAAGTGAAGTGAGCCAGCCAAGGGCCTGTGTTCCGCCAAAACCGCTGAAACAGAAAATGATGAACCCGGCTATCAATACCATCGATGTATAAATAATACTGATTCCTGTGCTATGGATGGTATCAATCACGGTCTTTTTCATGTCGTACTGGTTACGCGGTAATTCTTGTTTGTAATTGACCAGGAAACGGATCGTAACGTCGATGGCAATGCCGAGTGCTACGCTGAAAACCAGTACGGTGGAAGGTTTCAATGGGATACCCGCCCAACCCATTATACCGGCCGTAATCAGCAACGGGATTATGTTCGGAAGCAGGGAACAGGCCAGTATACGGACCGACCGGAACAAATAGAGCATGCAAAAAGCGATCAGTACAAAAGCCCAGAGAATGCTGTCCTTTAACCCGTGGATGATATAACGGCTACCCTCAAGAAAAGTAACGCTGGTGCCGGTGAGCTGTACGTCATATTTTTCGGGGCTGAAAAGCCGGTTCATTTTTTTTGAAATGCTATCCAATATCTGCGGCAATCTTTTGGTGCCGACATCGGCCATGCTGACACTGATGCGGGCCTCCTGTTTGCTGCTGTCGAGGAATGTGGCCAATAACCTCGCAAAGGAATTTTTACTGGTACCCGAATCCTTTCCGATTTTCAGGTAGGGGAGCAGCTCAATGTCATAATCGGTGGGCATGGTATAGCTGGAAATGTCTCCATCGAAGAAAGCCTGTTTTACGAATTTAAAACCCTCTGCAACGCTGAGTGGCTTGGCGATATCGGGCATAGAAAACAGGAACTGTGACAGTGAATCTATTCTGGCAAGATTGCCAAGGTTCGTAGCCCCTCTTTTCTTTTTGGTATCCACCACTATTTCAAGCGGCATCACTCCTTTGAAATTCGATTCAAAAAATCGCAGGTCGGCGTACACTTTATCTGATTTAGGCAGATCATCAACTATATGACCCAGTGTTCTCAGCCGGATCGTCCCGGCAACGGAAATGCCAATCAGGCAAAGCGTGATCATATAGATCAGACGCCGGTGATTCAGTGACCATCGTTCCAGCCGGCCGAGCCATCGATTCAATCCCGGGTTCTGCAAATACTTTTGTTGGCGTGATTTCGGGGGTGGGAGAAAACTGAGAACAGGGGGAATAAGGAGAAGAGAAATAAAGAAAAGCGCAAAGATGTTTATCCCGGCCACCACACCAAACTCTTTCAGTATCTGGCTTTGCGTGAGTGAGAACACGGCAAAACCAATGGCAGCGGTAAGGTTGCAGAACAGGGTGACCACGCCCATCCGTTCCACCATCATCACGAGACTTTTCTTTTTGTCACCGGTTTCATTATAAGAGGTATGGAACTTATTAAAGAAATAAATGCAGTTCGGGATCCCGATTACAACGATCAGCGAAGGGATCAGTGCATTCAGCACGCTGAGTTTATACCCCAGCATCTGCATCGTACCAAAGCTCCAGATGACCCCGATCATCACCACGATCAATGAGATCAGCATCGCGCTGATTGAACGGAAGAAAAGCAACAGGATCAGGGCCGAAAGGATCATTGAAGCAAGAATGAACATCCGCATTTCTCTCTTCACCCGCAATGACAACTCTGTCCGGATCAGAGGTAACCCGCTGGTGTGAACGGAAATGTTATTCTTTTTTCCAAACTCATCGGCCAGGTTGCTGATACTGCGAACGATCGTATTGCGGTCGCCGGATGACATGAGGTCTTTATTGATGCGAACCCCCATCAGCCAGGCATGGGTGGCCGGGTTATAAAGAAGATATTTGTAAAAAGGGAGACCCAGGAAACGAGCAGCACCACTGTCTATTTCTGTTTGTGTCAGCGGCCTTTCCGGGAAAATAGTATCTGCCCTGAGCCTTTCTGTTTCCGGAACCTTGACAAGGTTGATGGCGAAAGGCACACCAATGACATCATCCACTCCTCTTACTCTTTTAAGATCATGCATCAATTCGGCATACGCATTGAAGGTTTTTTGCTTGAAGAATTCCGGGGTCTGTATGCCGATTACAAAGAGGTTACCATCTTCACCGAATTTTTTCCGGAATTCCTGGTAGGTTTTGTACTTGGGATTGTTAACAGGAATTGCTTTTGAAAAATCGTAGTTGATCTGTACCCTGCGCGCATGGTATCCCATAAAAACAGTAACGGCAGCTAACAGGATGAGTGAAACGACGCGGTATTTCAGGACGGACGCTCCAAGTTTATGCCACATAAGCGATCAAGGATAGTAAACGGGGCAAAGAAACGGTAAAAAGGGCAAATGGGTCATATAAGTCATCCCGAGTACTATCGGGATATCATATTTGTTAACAGCATTCACCAGTATAAAGCTGACTTGTATTACTTTAAAATAATCTCTGTGCCTGTATTTAAAATACTTTTGACGAGTGAGAACTTGTGTTTCCATCTCGCTCCTGTTTCTATCACTCCTTTCCCGGGGGCAAGATCCGTTACCGGCCATTGGACAATGGAGGGAGCACCTGCCGTACAACAGTGCTATCGACGTTTGTGCCGGGGATGGTAAAGTTTATTGTGCCACACCGTACAGCATTTTTTCAGTGAATACGGCCAGTGATGTCGTTGAAAGGTCCAGCCGGGTTACGGGTCTGAATGAGACCGGGATCAGCGCCATTCAGTATGATGGAGCCAATCATAAACTTTTCATTGCTTACAGCAACAGCAATATTGATATTATTTACCGGAATGATATCTACAATGTGCCGGATATCAAAAGAGCCAATATCATTGGCGACAAGACCATTTACAACATTTACCCGCTTGGCAACTATTACTATCTCTCCACCGGGCTGGGAGTAATTGTGATCGATGGGATCCGATACGAAGTAAAAGATTCCTGGTTGATCGGCAATGGGGGCAACCAGGTAAAGGTGAACGGGTTCAGCAGTGATGCAGCTTTTTTTTACGCGGCTACCCAGGAAGGATTGAAAAAGGCCGCTGTTAATTCTCCAAACCTGGCTGATTATAACAATTGGCAAACAGTAAGCGGAAACAATGGCCTGCCGGCGGGCCCCTGTAAAAATGTTTTTACAGTGCAAAACAGGATAGTCGTTCAGAAAAATGATTCTTTGTGGGTACAGAATGGCAGCAACTGGACCCTGCTTTATACCGATACATGGCCATTTGTGAGCAGTAACACATCTGAAAACAAAATACTATTGTGCGAACGCCTGCTGAATGGCAGCAGCCGGGTGATGATCCTGAATGCAGATGGAACGGTCTCCCGGATGATCGCGGGTGTGGGAGTTGTATCTTTTCCGCGTAAAGCCATTCTCTATAATAATACCCCCTGGATAGCCGACCAGTTTGCCTGTTTATCACGGTTTGATGCAGGGTTATCGTATGAACAATATTCTCTCAATTCTCCGCAAGCAACCGCGAGCGGAGAAATGCTGGTTTACAACGCTGTTTTTTATGCCACCGCCGGCTCCGTAAATGACGCCTGGAATTACCAGTATAACGGAGATGGCATTTTTGTTTTTAAAGAAGGCACGTGGACGAGTATCAACCGCTACCGTTACAGCCCGATAGACTCGCTGCTTGATTATTTGACCATTGTCATTGATCAAA
>CAYSIU010000106.1:0-7818 GCA_964431095.1 uncultured Chitinophaga sp.
AAAGACCAAGGGTATTGCAAAATCCAATGACATGGTGATCACAACGATCGTAACTACACCCATGATCGATGCCATTGCCCTCAGGAATGGGGTGGCCTGTTACCGGGTGCTGACCGGTTTTAAATGGATCGCCGAAATGATCCGGCAGAAAGAAGGAAAAGAAAACTATATCATTGGTGGCGAAGAAAGTTTTGGACTGATGATCGGCGATAAAATCAGGGACAAGGATGGAATAAGTGCTGTGGCCCTGCTGTGCGAAATGGCGGCTTATGAAAAAGAGAAGGGGAGGAGCCTGTATGAAAAGATGATCGATCTCTACACACAATATGGTTTTTTCAAGGAAAAGCTCATCTCCATCACCAAAAAAGGGATGGATGGACAGCAGCAGATCGCTGCGATGATGGAAAACTATCGCAACCATCCCCCCAAAGCGATCAATGGTTCACCTGTGGTGATGTTACGCGACTATGAATTGCAGGTGGAAATGAACCTGTTGACAGGAGAGGAGTGGGAAATAAATATGCCTAAATCGAATGTGCTGCAATTTGTGCTGGAGGATCTGACCTTTGTCTCCGCAAGACCGAGCGGTACCGAACCTAAGATCAAATTTTATTTTAGCGTGAATGCGGAATTGAAACGGGATGACGACTTTGAAAAAGTGAACAGTGAACTGGACAAGAAACTAAACGCAGTCATCAACGATATGAAATTGTAATTCTTTCTCCCTTTTTTGTTTTTGTTGGGCTCTCAGGACCGGTGGTCAAAACTGCCGGGTATTGATGATAAACAATGTCTTCAAAACTTCACTCATTATAATTACAGTCTTTGATCCTTGCTTTAAAAGTGCATCCTTGCGTGGCGGTAAAACCGGGATTGAGCTGAATCACATTGGCTGATTGAAAGAGACTGCGACTGGTATTGCTCAATACAGCATCCGATACAATGGAGTTGCCGGCAATGTAACCATTGTCACCGGTAAGGCTACCGGTGAGCGTATAATTTGGAGTACAGCCAACCGTGTAATAGTGAGAATAGCTTGCACCCTGGTAAGAGGCAGTTATCTTATATGTACCGAAGGTTGCAAACGGACTTATCCCGATATTTTGAGCATAATAGCCCCTGGGAAAGGTATTTCCTGTGTTGGTAAAACTGCCACTGGTCACAGGGTTTCCGGATGGATCTGTGATGCTGAAGGAAATCGTGCTCCCGGCCAGCATATCATGCATGGCAACCCCGAGATACATATTGTCCCCCGGTAAAAAATTATTTTTCGAATTTAGTTGTTCGCCCCCGGGGCAAAAATTACCGTTTCCGTTAAAACCTGTTAACTGGGGTAAAGCAGAGTGGGTCATAACCCGTACAATAGCGGGCTCCCAATAGGGCCGCTGGTTTTCCCACCAGGTATCATGATTATACACATTGCATCCCTGCGAGATATAATAAGGATCCATCATCTGTCCGAGGTAGTTATGCACTTCAAAATGCAAATGAGGGTTGGATGAATTGCCGGAGCTGCCGGGGTAAGCGATGGGCTGCCCTTCGTATACAACGTCTCCTTTACTTACCATGGCGCTGTTGTCCATGATATGATAGTACCAGGAAGTGCTCCCATCGCTGTGCCTGATCACTATTACGTTATGCGGTGGCCCCTGGATCCCGGGGCAATTATGGTCATTGCCAAGATTGTCTGTTACACTATCTACTATGCCATCGGCAGCAGCCACCACCACAATATACCTGCTGTCCATCATGTGCCACCAGAAAGGGTAGAGGCTGATATCAACTCCCCTGTGCCCTCTGTATGTCCGCGGACCGCAATTATAGTCCACCGAATCTAAAGCGGGGATAGTGTTATCGTCCACAAAATTGCTTTGTACAAAATAATTGGGTATGTCATCATACTCTGCTGTTTGCGTTAATGGCCAGCGGAATAATACATGCGGCTGAGCAAGGGCTATTCCGTGAAAAAGAAATGCTGTCAGTATCAAAACAATCCTCATTGATTTACTTTTTGCGGGTTGATGGATTGCTTCAGTTCATTTATTTGCTTTTGCAACTGGATAATATAAAGCGAAAGCTCTTCCACTTTTTCAGTGAGTCTTCGTTGCATATCACCGAGTTCGACCCCATTTTTTTCCATTGCTGTGGCGGGCAGGAGTCCGGGAAGATGTTTGTTACAATTGACATAGTTTTCCAGTTCATCAATGCTTTTCAGTGGGTAGGACCTGTCAAATACATAATCGGGCCAGTTGGCATTTAGCTGCACTTTTAATTCTTCGCACATGACTTTTCCCTGTACGCTTACTTTGTAACCCGTAGCTACTTTATAGGTATTGCCGATACTGATGTTGCCATTGTTATCCAGGAAGAACCGGTCGATGCCATTTGAGGTCAAAATAATTTTACCGTTGGGATTGTTTGCATTATTGATAGAGATGCGGCAGTTGCCCAGATATGTTTGAATAAAGGCACGGTTTACGTTGGCTTCCCTGAATTGTACGTAGGGGTTGGAGTTATTTTCAATCATCAGGTCACCAAGGATATGAAGTTTCAGCAGTGGCGTGTCAACCCCAATACCTACATTCCCCGCTGTTAACTGGTTAATACCGCTGCCGGTGGTAAGCTGTAAAATCAGGTTGGAAGGAGTGCCGATCAATCCCGTCCTGTTGGCATTGATCATCAGGTCGGTATTGTTAGTCGTAAAACTGCCGTAATTAAATAAACCGCTGTACAGTCCAAAGTTTCCGTCCACGTGCAACTTGTTCAGGGGATTGGTGGTGCCGATGCCCACATTACCGGCATCGGTAATGTTCATCCTTTCGATCAGCCCGTTCGCTGTACTGGAGGCATAGGTGTAGAAGCCCATCCTGGCTTCAATGCTTCCCTGGCCAATTGTTTTCATAGCACCGGTATAAGGATAGGAGCCGCTGCCTGTTTTAAAATAAAGGGCATCGCTGATATTGGCCGCAAGTGTTTGTGTATTTTCCAGAAGGGCTACTGCGCTATCCCCTTTCACCACATGAAGTTTCATCAGGGGAGTAGTAGTACCGATCCCCACATTCTGACCCGAGCCTGCAAAACCTATCAACAAAAAAACCGCGGCCTGCAATAGTGTTTTAGATCTCATAAAAATCATTTCGGTTTTATGACTATTTACATAAGCGATGCACCTGTTTTGACAAAGACATATCCTGTATTATCCCTCCCCTTCATCTATTCTGGCTGCCAGAGGTGCTATTACTCAGGAGCAAATATGCTATCAGACCTGCTTGTCTTCTCAGCGTAAAAAGCAATTGGCGGCTATGAATTAGCCGTTAACAATATTGGGACAGGTTAACAATGCAGGGAAAAGATGAAAAGCAGAAGTTGGGTACACCTTGCTTAGCCGAGCAGTTTTGCCACAAATGCGTCCTTGCGGCTCCGGCTGATAGAAATGGTGCTGTTGTCGCTCATCAGCACGTAACCTCCATCGCCTTTGATATATTTCTCCACGTAATTAAGGTTGATCAGGTGACTGTGGTGTACCCGGTAAAAATGATGGGGTTCCAGGATCTCTTCATATTCTTTCAGCGTTTTGGACGAAGTGATTTTATTCCTGTTCCTGAGATGCAGAATGGTGTAATTGCTGTTGGCTTCGCAATACATGATGTCGGCGATGGGTTGCATGATCAACCCTTCGGTAGTGGGGATGGCGATGCGACGGATATGGGAAGGATCGAGTTCCCGGATATTTTCTTTCAGCAACTCCATCTGCACACTGTAATTGTGTTGTGCCCTGGGTAACAGGTATTTTCCGACTGCCAATTTAAGATCACCCGCATCGATCGGCTTTAGCAGGTAGTCCATGGCGCTGTATTTAAAAGCGCGGATCGCATAATTGTCATAGGCCGTTGTAAAAATAATATCGAATTCTACCGGCATCAGTTTTTCCAGCATATCAAACCCACTCATGCGGGGCATCTCGATGTCAAGGAAAACCAGGTTCGGGTGCTCCTGGCCGATCGCTTTGATACCCTCCTCCGCTCCCTGGCAGGTGGCCACAATCTCAATGGCGGGGCAATGCTCGCGGAGCAATTCTTCGAGGACTTCGATGCAGAATTTTTCGTCGTCAATAATGATTGCTTTTATCATGTTGTTGAATTGAAGTTATAGGGAATATGGATCGTTACGCGTGTTCCCATTGCGACCCCATTGCTGCCCACCAGGTCTTCCACATCAATCGAAGCCATCTTCCGTGTCTTTTCCGTCATCAGTTGAAGCCGCTGCTCAGTTGCACTCATCCCAAGAGATGTCCTGCCGGTGCTTTGCTGCTGTTTCAATTCAGCAGACCGTTTCCTGCCGATTCCGTTATCTTCAATGACACAGATAAGATGACCGCCGTTTCCCCGGAAATGAATGGTTAGTTCACAGTCATGCTCTTTGGGTAACAACCCATGCCAGATGGAATTTTCCACAAAGGGCTGGATAATCATTGGCGGGACAAAAATTGAAGCCGGACTGATGTCATCATCCACATGGATCTGGTAATGAAAGTTTTCCTGGAAACGCAGTGACTCCAGCTCCAGGTATAATTCGAGTGCATCCAGCTCGCTGGACAAGGGGATCTTTGACTGGCGGGAGTTCTCCAGTATGAGGCGGATTAATTTTGAGAATTTGGTGAGGTAAGAAGAGGCCTGGTTCCTTTCACTCTTCAGGATATACCGGTTGATCGCATTCAGTGAATTAAAAATAAAATGGGGATTCATCTGGCTCCGCAACGCCTTTACTTCCATTTCCGCCACTAATTGGTTGTAACGGGATCTCAATTGTTCTTTATGCCGGAAACTGTTGATACGGTTTCGGTACACCAGGTAAAGGAGACCGGCCAGCACCAGCAGGCAAAGAATATAAAATGTACTGGTCTGGTAAAAGAATGGTTTTACCGTAATGACAAGAAGATCGCCCTCATTGTTTAAAATGCCATTACTGTTACGGCCGGTCATATGCAAATGATAAGTACCCGGCCGGAGGTTATTATAACTCAGGTTCCCGTCGATCGACTGGTGCCAATCCTCATCGAGCTCGTCAATCTTATAATAAAACTTATTTCCCTGGGGTGATGTATAATTAAATACGCCAAAATGTGCAGAAATATTCCTTTGCCCCGGAAGCAATACCACCGTTTTCTTTCCTCCTGTATCCGTCAGGATATCTGCCCGCTTATTATTGATGTCGATATCTTCTATATAGACTGCAGGAGCGGTGTTATTATGCAGGAGAACGGCCGGGTTCAGTTCTGTAAGAATATTATCTCCCCCGATCAAAATATCGCCGTTGGAAAGATTGGTCATAAGACTTTGCCCCTTCCAATTGTCGACAGGTAACCCGGATTGCTCATTATAATAATTAAAAACCCCGGATGCCACATGAAAGCGGATCAGCTCTGTGACTGTTTTTATCCAGATATTCCCGTAATCGTCCTTCGCAATATTGACCAGCCCATTCCCGGTAAATCCATTGGAAGTATTGTAAAATGTTATGGAGCCTGTTTGGGTGTTGAATTTCCCAAAGGATTCATGCGTGATCAGCCAGATAAGGTGGTTGCTGTCCGGGATGGCATCCATCACAAAAGGAAACCCTTCGGCAGGATGGGTAGGAGTACTTACCGGGATGCTGATAAATTTCCCCGATGATGAATCATAATAACTGAGGCCATTGAACCCGGTGAGCCAGAGTTTTTTATCATAATCAAAAAACATTTTCATGTAAGGCCCGGTCATGATATTTCCGCTGCTGCTGTCACCATGCGCATATCTCCGTACTAATCGGCTATTTTTTGTGTTCAGCAAAAAAACTCCCTCATCCGGCGACCTGGCCCAGTAAAGCTGGCCACCTGCCGGGAGAATATTCCCAAAGGACACAGATGACGTAAAGTTTCCCCTGGCCACAGGAGAATCATATTTTCCTTTCTGTTCCCTGATCAAACCATTCGGGGTGCCATACCAAAGATCTCCCTCCTGGTCCTCTGATACGGCAATGACATCCTCCGAAAAGGGGGAATTTTTTACCGGAATATTCACAAGATTCTTCTTCAACTCCCATCTCCGGGAGTAGATGGAAATTCCTTTTTGGGCGGAACTGCTGATCCAATATTCATCCGGGGTTTCAAAAAATGACCGGGGATTGCCAAAAGTTACACCCGGTTTATTTTTTTCGTCAGCGTCAAGATGGACGTTCATGACCCCTTGCAGGTAGGGATCGATAATATCCACTCCATTTGTATGGGTGATCCAGGCACGACCTTCTTTGTCTTTATAAATTTGCGGGAAGGTGGAAATATTATTTTCTTCGGGGAATCTCCTGTCGTGAGAATATCTCCTGATATGCCCGGTTTTCGTATCGAGCATCGCAATGCCCCCGTCAAAGGTTATGATCAGGAAATGGTTACCTGCATCATTCGTCCATTCATCGATACTCATGCAGGTGGTATCGTGAAACCCTGCTGCCATTATTTTGTTTTCGCTGATCGAGATTTTCTTCAGACCATCTTTCCAGAAAGCGGCCCAGAAGTTCTTTTGATCATCCTGGTACAATAGATTAAAAGGGGTAAAGACAGCACTGGCATATCGTTGCAGCTTCTTTTGGTTGGTTTCCACTTTGAACAGGCCCCAGGTGCTGGTAAGCCAGATATTTTTATCCCTGTCCTCGTAGACAGTAAGAAACCGAAGGGGTTTTTCATGTTTTTCTCCTACGGGAAGCAAATAATCGATAAATGTATTCGCCGAATAATCATATTGACGGGCCACTTCGTCAAAGACAATCCAGATGCGGTCCTCTGAATCCATCATGAATGAATTAAAGCTTTCAGCAGGGACGACCTGGATTATTTTTTCTTTCGATGGATCGAACCTGCAAAGCACTCCATTCGCATCCAGCCACAACATTCCCTGTTTGTCTTCGGCAATCTTCACAATATGATTATTCGGAAGGGAGTATTTGTCATCGCGGTTGTGCAAGAAGACCTTAAAGCTCCTGCCATCATACCGGTTCAACCCCTTCAGGGTACCAAACCACATGATACCATGCGTGTCGCGATACGCACAGCTCACCTGGTTAGTGCTTAAACCGTCCTTTGTGGTAAGGTGACTGAAACGCAGATAGGGAAAATCCTGTGCCTGCAGGGTTGCTATTTGAGCAACGAACTGGAAGCCCATAAAAATGGTGCGTGTCTTCACAACGAATTGCCATTTCGGTGAAAAAAGATCAAAGTGGAATCAGCCCCGGCATTTTGAAAATATTTCCGGTGAGTAAGGTAAAGCCAATTTGGATATCTCTTCCTCCCGATCATTAACCTGCTTCTTTATCCTGATAACCGGTGGGAACGGGTTAGCCGTTCACATATACGATAAAAAGATACGCAAAATTGATGATGGGAACAGGGGTAACCGGTTTTAAATAACTTGCGACTGATTTATGCGACCCACCGAAGATACTTACCGGCACAAGGGACTTCGTAAGAAACTCATCCAGGGCATCCATGCAAAAGGAATCACGGATGAGCGTGTGTTGGATGCCATGCTCGAACTCCCGCGTCATTTTTTTCTTGATTCCGCTTTTGATAAAGTGGCCTACGAAGACCGGGCTTTACCCCCAACCCTCCTCTCGTTGCCTCTGCTGAAAGACGCTGAGCCGACCGGCACCATCACAATCTATCGCCAAGAGGTCCGACCCTTCACCGAGAAGCAGATCGAGCTAGTCACGAGCTTCGCCGCGCAAGCGGTGATCGCCATGGAGAATGCGCGTCTGCTGAACGAATTACGCGACCGCACGACGGCACTG